>JANQIY010000227.1 GCA_028281965.1 Candidatus Gastranaerophilales bacterium | reverse complement strand
TATGACTGAGCAATATTTGCCAAAAAAATTATAGAGAATCGAAAAGAGGCTCCGCCTCTTTTCCACCTTTAGGGTGGCTGTGGGTGGGTTTTGGCAAATGTTGCATACATGCAATTAGCAACTCGAGTATAATTATAAAAAGTTTTTAAAAATATAACCGACTATATAAACAGAAGGATTTGCCAGGGAATACAAAGTTTTATCAAAATTATGAAAAGTATAAAGACAAATTTAATATATATTGCGGGAATTATAAAGCCTGCAACGATTATCTTGCTCTTTTCAATTTTTTTAATCAATCCCTGTTTTTCATACGATTACTACGCGGCCGGAAAGTATTCCTATAACAAAAATGAATACTCAAAAGCTTACTATTACCTGAAAAAATCCCTGAAAAAACATCCTGGTAATCTCAAATGCCGGTATTACTTCGCACAGACCTTAATTAACCTGAAAGACTTTGAAAGTGCCCAAAAACAATATGAAAAAATAATTGAAATCGCCCCGGTAAGCAGGGAAGCAAAACTTGCATCAGTTGGAATTTCCCAAATCCAGAGATACTTGCTGATGCAAAAAGGCAAACTTACAATCGAAACAAGAAAAACAGCAGGTTTAAGACAAAAAGAAAGAATACTGTCCGTTGGAGACAATTACATTTTCAACGCCCTGGACGGAGGCAAGGTTACCCGCTGGCATTCCGGTAAAATGCCGATAAAACTATACATTGAGAGATCAGTAAACGTTCCCGGATATAAGGAATATTACTATACAACCGCAAAACGGGCCATGGATGAGTGGGTAAATAGTGTAGAAGGAGACCTTATTAGCTATGAGCTGGTTCCCGGCCCAAAGCAGGCAGATATTCAGCTTTATTTTGTCAGGGAAATAATGAAACGTACCGGAAAGGATTTTATAGCCGGTCTTGCGACTCCTCACATAAAAGAACATATACTCTCTCATTATGATGTAAAAGTAGTAACTCAACGCCCTCCCGGGAACAGGTCTTTTACCGAAAAAGAAATTTACAGGACAATCCTTCATGAACTCGGGCATGCCCTTGGAATAAGAGGCCACAGCAGCCAGGAAAAAGATATTATGTATGCAGGCGTGGAAACCGACCCCCAGCACAAAAATGAAGGGCTTTCATCCAGGGATATAAATACCCTGGCCCTGCTCTATACACTTGATCCGGATATTTCAAATTTTAACGGAGGAAAAATTCCTTTAGCAAATTCTGAAAAAAACCAGAAAATACTCGGCTCAAAAGAAAACTTGCTCAATACCAAACTTGATGAAGCAATAAAATACGCCCAAAAGTATCCTGACAACGCTCTAAGCTGGGTACACCTGGGCAAGGCATACCATAACCTGGATGATTACTCAAATGCGGTCAAAAATTTAAACAAAGCCCTGCAAATAAACCCCAACTATCCTAATGCAATAGAAACCCTTGCTTTTGTATATAAAGATATGAAAGATTTTGACAAAGCCTCCGAGCAGTTTGCAAAACTTGTAAAAATCGATCCCGGAAATATCAGCTATTCTCATAACTATGCGCTTTATTTAATTGAAAATAAAAAATACAAGCAAGCCCGGGAAGTATTGTATAATTTAAGGACAACAAACCCTCAGGCATACGCAAACCCTGATGTTAAAAACTTACTGGACTACCTGGGCAGGATAAATTAACGAATATGCAGCTGGAAAACAAAAAATTCACACTGGAAACAACTAAGGAGTTAAGCGTAAATGCTGTAGAAAGCCTTATCTTAAGTTCAGGCTATGTTCCCTTGCGCTGGGCTATAGTAAAATCTGAAAATCGCAAATTTATTATAGAAGCTTCTTGCATAAAATTACCCCGGAAAACTTAAGTCTTTTTAGGAAGGACAGAATTTCTTTTTGTTTCTTCCTTAAAAAAAAAGCCGGCAAAAGCCGGCCGGGGTATTTAATTACAGGGAGAGTATTTGTGTGGGAGTTTTTTGGAGTATGAATCAATTTATTAAATTTTGCTTAGCCTCCTAACAGAGCCAGCGCTATCTGGGGCATACGGTTTGCCTGGGTTAGAACGCTTGCCGAGGCCTGCTGTAATATCTGCTGTTTTGTCATATTTGCCGACTCTTCGGCTATGTCAAGGTCTCTAATCCTGGATTCTGAGGCCTTTAAGTTCTCATTCATAATTGTCAGGTTTTCAAGCGCGCTTTCAAGGCGGTTTTGGTAGGCTCCCAGGTCTGACCTTCGTGAATTAATTATATTTAATCCGGCATCAATCATGTCGATATAACTTCTTATATTATCAGTAGTCCATGTACTGCCTGTAATTGAGGCAGGATCAAGATATATTCCTATTGTTGATGAATCAGACGCCGACGATAATACATCACCTATATCTATTACGTTTATGGACTCGACTGAATCCGCTCCAACCTGGAGTTTTATAGAGGTTAAGCTTCCGTCTAAAAGACTTAATTTATTGAATTGGGCGGATTTTGAAATTCTGTCAATATCTTCTATTCGGGCGTGAATTTCTGAAAGAATTGCGCTTCGCTCAGTGCTTGCGTTCGTTTCGTTAGCGGCTTGAACGCTTAATTCCCGGATACGCTGAAGGTTTTCCCCAATTACCGATAAACCGCCTTCCGCAATTGAAACCATGTTCAGACCATCCTGAATATTGTTTATTGCCTTTGCATTACCTCTGATCTGGCTCCTTAAGTTTTCGGAAATTGACAGTCCTGCAGCATCGTCTGCAGCCTTGTTAATCCTATAACCTGAGGATAGTCGTTCAATTGATTTGACAAGATTGTCAGTGTTACTGTTTAAATTTCTTTGCGCAATTAATGATGCGACATTGTTGTTGACTACAATAGACATAGCTACTCTCCTTGTTTTTTTCTTTCTTTACATCCTATAAATTTTAGTTTGATAACTGTTTTATTTTGTCTTATTTTGTTGCATTTTGTTTTATTTTGTTTAGTTTTGTTTAGTTTTGTTTAAGCCGGAAAAAGCCGACAGGTTGTTTTTTGTTCTGTTTTTACTGTTTCATAGGCATTCCGTCCTGATTATTAATTTTGTAATAATGATAATTTTATTTTTGTAAGCTTTTTAGATTGCGCAAGTACGCTAATTGAAGCTTTTTTTAGAATTTGTTTTTTCATTTTTTTTATCCTCCATGATTATCCTTGCAGAAGTTGTAAGGCTATCTGCGGAAGCCTGTTAGCCTGGGCTAATACGCTTGCCGAAGCCTGCTGTAATATCTGGTTTTTTGTCATTTCTGCCGTTTCTTCGGCTATGTCAAGATCTCTGATCCTTGATTCCGCACTTTTAAGGTTTTCTGTCATAATATTTAAGTTTTCATAGGCACTGTCAAGCCTGTTTTGAAAAGCTCCGAGCTTTGAGCGTTTGCTCGTTATATTAACAAGTGCGCTATCAAGATTATTTATATAGCTTCTGATTTCATCTGATGTCCAGGTTGATCCCGTTTCTGTCAAAGCGGCATCTATAAATAAACTTGATGAAGTTGTTCTTTCCATAATATCGGATAAGTCCAGAACGTTTATGGATTCGGCCCCTGCCCCTATTTGTAAGTTTAAGGCAGTTAAAGAACCATCCAGTAAACTTATGTCATTAAACTTGGTTGATTTGGAAATTCTGTCAATATCAAGAAGCCTGGCCTGAATTTCTTTTAAAAGGGCGCTTCTTTCAGCGGAACCGTTTGTTTCGTTTACAGCCTGGATACAGAGCTCTCTTACTCTCTGGATATTTTCATTTATGACTGAAAGTCCGCTTTCGGCAATTTGCAGGAGGTTTATTCCGTCCTGAATATTGTTTATCGCCTGTTTGTTACCTCTGATTTGCGCCCTTAAATTCTCTGAGATTGATAAACCGGCTGCGTCGTCTGCCGCCCTGTTAATTCTGTAGCCCGATGATAACCTTTCAATAGATCTAACCAGGTTGTCAGTATTGGTATTAAGGTTTCTTTGCGCAATTAACGATGCTATGTTGTTGTTTACAACTACTGACATTAATACTCTCCTTGTTTTGTTTGCACATCCGTGTAATTTGGCAGTAAGACTCCCCCTGTCTGACGGATTATACCGACATTTAGAGGTTGTGGTTTTTATCCAATAAGGGATTCAGGGTGCGCTCCGGCTCCCGGTTAATCCCTTCAACAGATTTAACCGTTACTTACTTTATTTTTTTTTAAGAACTCTGTTGGAAATTTTCTTTCATAGCTAAATTACTGCTGTGTATAGAAAATCTATGCAGAAAACCTCCAAAATGTTCTCCCGTTGTCGTTTTTCTGATTTTTTCCCTGTAGTTTCTTCTTATACTTAGTTTATCGAAATATTGTTTACATTCTTTAACATTTGAAAATAATCTCATACGAAAGATGGAGAGGTAAAATTTAAAATCAGGTAAAAAGCCTTTATGACAGGACTTTAAGAGTTCATAGCCAAACCCCCTTTGTCTGGCGAAATTGAGTTGATAACACCCAAATTGTCATTGCGAGGGCTCAATGACAATTTGTGAGCCCGTGGCAATCTGTGGAACCCCGTTCAAAGC
>JANQIY010000215.1 GCA_028281965.1 Candidatus Gastranaerophilales bacterium | reverse complement strand
CCAACCCGCCCTGAAGGTGGGCGGCGGCTGCATGAATGAGGCTGTGCTCCCGCTAACGCAGAGCCGCCGCCTCTTTTTTTATAAATTTTAAGGAATTTTTATCAGGCTATAGCTATTTTTTAGCTAACCCGTCATTGGAGTTACTTAACTTGAATCTCTAATTGCATACATGCAATATTTGTCAAAACCCTGCTTACCCACAGCCACCCTAAAAGTGGAAAAGAGGCTCCGCTGCGAAATGCGGACAGCGCAGCCTGCTTCGCGAACAAAGCCGGACCATTTTACGCTTCCGCTTCGCAAGCAAATATTGCTCAGTCATATCCTGGCTTTTGGCTAATTAGAGATTGGGGTTATTTAACGTTGAGAATATCTTTCATGTCTCTTACGGCTTTTTCCATGCCTGTCAAAACAGCCCGGGAAATGATAGTATGTCCGATATTTAATTCATAAACCCCTGGAATTGTTAAAATTCTCTTTACATTCCGGTAATTTAGCCCATGTCCCGCATTAACCATCAACCCCAATTCCTGCGCAAACCCGGCCCCCTGAAGAAGCTCGTTAAAGGCATCGTCTTCTTTCTTCGTGTCAAAACACTCTGAATATAAACCCGTATGCAATTCTATAAGCTCTGCCCCCGTTTCTGAGACGGCTTCTACCTGTTTTAAATCCGGGTCAATAAACAGGCTGATTAAAATTCCCTTTTCCTGAAGAGGTTTAATATACTGCTTAAGGTGATCTTTTTGCTTTAAAACATCAAGTCCCCCTTCTGTGGTTAATTCCTCCCTTTTTTCAGGGACAAGACAAACACTGTGGGGCATGACTTCCAGCGCAATTTCCCGCATTTCATCTGTAGCTGCCATTTCCAGGTTCATGCGGGTCTTTATGGTTTTACTCAGGACTCTTACATCCCTGTCATTAATATGCCTTCTGTCCTCGCGAAGATGTACGGTGATAGAGTCCGCTCCCGCAAGTTCCGCAATTGCCGCCGCCGTAACAGGGTCCGGTTCTATCCCGCCTCTTGCCTGTCTTATCGTGGCGACATGGTCTATGTTTACGCCAAGTTTTGTCATTTTTCTTAACTCTATATAATTTCTGCCAGGGTTTATTATAAATCAGAAAAATTACCGCTACCAATATTTTTAATCCTTTTTTTTGTTAAATTTTAGTGGTATTTTTTTATTAGTCCCAATATAAATTCTTACTGAGGAGAAAAAAATGAAACCTAAAGTCTTGATCACGGATAAAATTAATAAAGTCGCGGGAAACCTTCTCTCAGAGGTAGCAGAAGTTGACTTTAAAGAAACGCTCCCGGAGGATCAGCTCTGCGAAATTATCGGCAATTACGATGCTTTAATGGTAAGAAGCCAGACAAAAGTCACTGCAAAAGTGCTTGAAGCTGCAAAAAGAATGAAAATAGTAGGCAGGGCAGGCGTTGGAGTTGATAATATCGATCTGGAAGAGTCTACTAACAGGGGAATTATAATTGTAAATTCTCCTGAAGGAAATACTGCCGCCGCTGCTGAGCATACTATCGCTTTAATGCTTTCTATGGCAAGGAATATTCCGGCAGCAGACCTGTCAATTAAGCAGGGAAAATGGGAAAGATCAAAATTTACCGGGACAGAGGTTTTTAATAAAACCTTAGGTTCAATCGGTCTTGGCAAAATAGGTTCACGTGTTGTGAAAGCGGCAGTTGCAATGGGGATGAAGGTTGTAGTATACGACCCTTACATAACCCGGGAAAGAGTGGAACAACTCGGAGCATCGCTTGTGAAAAGCCTCGATGAATTCTGGGGAATCTGCGATTTTATTACCATACATTCGCCCAAGACAAGGGAAACTTCCTATCTTATAAATAAAAATACTATTAACAGGATGAAAAAAGGTGTAATGCTTGTTAACTGCGCAAGAGGCGGAATTGTTGACGAGGAAGCCCTGAAAGAGGGAATTGAATCCGGGCAGGTTGCTGCTGCTGCGCTTGATGTGTTTGAAAAAGAACCTATTGATCCTAATAACCCTTTGTTAAAAACGAACGGGCAGATTGTAATGACCCCGCATCTTGGAGCAAGTACGGAAGAAGCACAATTGAAAGTAGCAGTTGACGTTGCTGAGCAAATAAGGGATGTCCTTGCAGGCAAATCGGCAAGAAGCGCCGTTAATATCCCTTACCTCAGAGCTGATCTTCTTGAGCCTGTAAAAGAATACATGAATTTAGCGGAAAATATCGGCCTGCTTGCAAGACAGATTAGCGAAGGCGGAATTAAAAGGTTAAAACTAACCTTAAACGGAAAACTTACCCAGTATGATACTACCCCACTTAAGGTAGCTGTTTTAAAAGGAGTTTTATCCCATAACCTGGAGAATGTGAACTATGTAAATGCTCCAATAATTGCAAAACAAAGTGGATTTGAGATTGTAGAATCCAAATCAGAATATGCAGGAAGCTATGCAGGATCTATAACAGTAAAAATCACTACAGAATCAGGGGTTTATGCGGTAAGCGGAGCTATGATAGCCGATAAAACACCGAGAATCGTAAAAATTAACGAAAGCGCCGTTAGCCTTGAAATTGCCGAGCATATTCTAATCATTCCTCACCATGATAAACCTGGAATGATTGCCAGAGTGTCCGCTATTCTTGGAAATAACAACATAAATATCAGAATGATGATGGTTGCGAGAAAAGAAGAGGCTGTTGGCGGCGAGTCAACAATGATTATTACTACTGATGAGCATATCTGGGATGAAATTCTTGAGGAAATAAAACAGGTTGAAGGTATTTTTGACGCCAAATCCATTTACCTGAGACCGGAAAAGAGTACAGCAACTCCGCAACACATGACGGTATAGCGAAAACAATGAAAAGAGCAATAATACTTGTAATAGACGGACTTGGTGCCGGAGCATTGCCTGATTGCTATAAATATGGCGATTTACCGGAATGCAATACGCTAACAAACGTTGCAAAAGCTGTAGGAGGATTGAACCTTCCAAACCTGGAAAGCCTGGGGCTTGGGAATATCGGGGATATTCAGGGAGTAAGTCCCGGCCAAAACCCAAAAGCATCAGTCGGAACAATGATGGAGCTGTCCCGGGGAAAAGATACTACCACCGGCCACTGGGAAATCGCGGGGCTTGTCCTGGAATCCCCTTTCAGGACTTATCCTGAAGGATTTCCGCAGTTTATCATTGATGAATTTATAAAACGTACGAACTGCGGGCAAATCCTGGGAAATTACCCTGCATCCGGTACTGCTGTTATAAATGAGCTTGGAGATGAACACCTTAAGACGGGATATCCGATAATTTACACCAGTGCAGACAGCGTATTTCAAATAGCATGCCATGTTGATGCCGTCCCTTTGCCAATTTTGTATAAATGGTGCGAAATTGCAAGAGGACTGCTTGATGAAAACGCGGCTAATCATAACGTTTGCAGGGTAATTGCAAGGCCCTTCGAAGGAAAGAGCGGGAATTACAACAGAATCCCCGCTTCAAGACGGGATTATTCCGTTAACCCCCCGGCTGCAACTATTTTAAATAAAATTGAGGAAAAAAACGGCACGGTAATAGGAATCGGCAAGATTGAAGATATTTTTGTAAAGTCGGGAATTACTCACGCAATCCATACAGGCAGTAATAAACAGGGGTTAGAGCTTACTGTAAAGGCTTTGTCCGAAGGACTTTCAAGCGAAAAGGACTTGATAGTTTACAAAGAACCGAAAAATCCTGAAATTTCCCTGATTTTCAATAACCTGGTGGATACGGATATGCTTTTTGGCCATAGAAACGACGCTAAAGGCTTTGCCGGAGCCCTTGAGGAAATCGACGCTTACCTGGGCAGGATTTTACCCTTGATAAAAAAAGAAGATATATTGATAATCACGGCTGACCATGGAGTTGACCCGACAATGCCCGGGACTGACCATACACGGGAGAGAGTCCCCGTAATTTTATACAGCCCCTTTCTTAAGCCGAAACCCCTCGGGGAAAGAAAAACTTTTGCGGATGTTGCCTGTACCGTTACCAGATGGCTTGGGCTGGAATATGAATGTCCCGGGGAATCGCTTATATAAAGGGATACTTGAGTTTTAAGGTAAAATACGTAAAAGCTTTATAACTTATAAATTGCCGGAAAATTAGAACCTATCCGGAAAATAATTTATAGACAGAACCGGGTAAGAGCAAACACTTGTCATTGCTGTGACAGTGATTATTACCTTCATTACTTTTGAGGCCACTTCTAACCACTACCAAAATTTTTTGTTTGTTTTTTGCTTTAAAACTTATCCGGATTTTAATAACCTGCCCGGTATGTCGAAATGTGCTACAATCCAAATGTAAAAATATAGTATAATTTAAGTAATAACGGGCGGGGAATTTAATCTAAATGCCTAACTACTCGACTCAGGCAATAAATTTAAAATCGTATAACCTTGGTGAGGCAGACAAGATAATTATTATGTATTCCAGGGATTATGGGACTATAAAATGCGTAGCCAAAGGTGTTAAGCGGGCAAAAAGCAGTCTTGGAGGAAGAATGCAGGCTTTTATGGCAAACAGGCTGTTTCTGGCAAAAGGCAGGAACCTTGATATTGTCTGCCAGGCTGAGAATATCGAGAGTTTTTCCAGGCTTAAAACAGATTACGACAAGCTGTCCTATGCTTTCTACTGCGCCGAATTAATAAATGTTTTCGGCACAGAGAATGATCAAAACAGCAAACAAATTTATGATATTTTGTTTGAAACCTTTAAAAATATTTCTATTTTTGATAATAATGAGGATTGCATGTGGGCGGTATTAAGGTTCAAGCTGAAACTGGCAAAGTATCTTGGTTACGCAGTGGAACTTGATTCATGCGTAAGGTGCAACCAGGCTGAACCAAAATACAAGACATATCATTTTTTCTGCCCGGAAACCGGGGGTGTGGTATGCAGTGAATGCTTTTTAAAAAGCCATCGGCCTTTTGAGATTGATAAACGCCATATTAAACTCTTTAAAGACGCCATAAACTACGATTTTCCGTTTGAAGACGATTATAAGGATAAAAATCTTTTATTTTCAAGTTTTAATATATTAAAGGAATTTATTTCGCAAAGATCGGATAAAAAGCTGAAAAGTGCCGCAATGATTGAGTTTATATAAAAAATCAATTTAATTTTAGATAAAATTTGATGATGATAGATACACAGGAAAAATCAGCAGGAAAAACCGGAGATACAATTGCAGCCGCAACTTCTGAAACTCGGGAAAACCAGGGTTACAGGGCAATTTTAAAAAATAAAAATTTTCGCTCCCTGTGGCTTGCCCAGGTATTTTCGCAATTGGCGGACAGGGTTATTTTTGTTGTGTTTGTGGCTTTTATTGCCCATTCTTTTTCAACCTCCACAACGTATCAGAGCTGGCTCTATATTGCCTTTACAATTCCTGCAATGCTCTTAACGGCAATAGCAGGGGTTTTTATTGACAAATGGAATAAAAAAACAATTCTTATAACTACAAACCTTCTCCGGGCAGGATTAATAATTTCTTTACCGTTTTTTAGCCAAACCCTGTTTGGAATATACACTCTTGCATTTCTTGTTTCTTCTGTCACGCAGTTTTTTGTGCCTGCAGAAGCAAGCTCTATCCCTTTGATGGTAAAAAAACATCAGCTTATGTCTGCTAATTCCCTCTTTACAGCAACTATGATGGGATCTTTAATATTCGGTTTTGTACTGGGAGACCCGTTGATTAACATTTTTGGGCTGAAAAACGTTAATATGGCGATATCTTCATTTTTCCTGATTTCGGCTTTTTTCCTGGTTTTCATAAAATACGAGCCCTGTGAGGAAGAAAAAAACCAGCATAAAACAGTTAGGGAGTTTTTAGATGACTTTAAGAAAGGTTTTAATTACATAAAAGGAAGCCGGGTTACATTAAATGCGCTTTTAAAGTTGACGGCGCTGTTTTCTATCATTGTAATGCTCTGTATACTTGCAATCAGTATAAGCCAGCAGCTGTTATACCCTCATAATCCTAAAATAGGGGCGCAAAAGTTTGTGTATATAGTTGCTTTCAGCGGGATCGGTATGATTCTGGGGGCATGGATTGTAGGGAAATACCTCAAAAACTTCAATAAACTTCTAACGACTTTTGTCGGATTTACCGCGATAGGCGCAGGATTGATAATGCTTGGCGGCATAGAGTTCATTCCAAATAGCCTTTATATAACCGTAAAGGAACATACGGTCGCAGGTTTTTACCTGGAAGCGTTTAAATTGACCTTTAGAATGATATATTCCTACCTCGTAGCCGGAATCATAGGATTTGGATGCGCTATGGCGGCTATTCCGGTACAGACTATCCTGCATACGATAGTGCCTGAACAAATCAGGGGAAAGATTTTCGGGATACAATTTACTTTGTTGAGCACGGCGTCAACTTTACCAATCCTTATAGCAGCGCTTGCCGCAGACTGGCTCGGGGTTACAAAAGTCCTGATCCTGGCGGGAATTCCTGTTGCACTGTTTGGTGTTTGGGGTATGGTCAAAAATAGCCGGGTTTTACAGGAAAATTAGACTTGCCTGAATTATTTTAAACATTTTTTTGCCAGTTTTAGGCAATTTTATTTTCGTTTTGTTTTTAACCTAAAAACAATGACCCTGGCAGCCACGGAAAATTCAAACAGAGAATTTCCGCAAATCTTCCTCAAAAAATCCCCCAAAGTTCTTCAAAAATAAATCTCTTAATAAAACTGATTCCGCAAACTCCGCCACACAGTGCATAATTCCAAACCATAAAGCCGCTTATCCTTTCAGATAGCGGCTTTATGGTGGAGGTCGCAGTTTCGACAGCAGTCTTCTCTTTTTGAAATAAAAAACAGGGAATTTACAGGGAAGTTTTAAAAATAAAATCCCCTTTAATCTAATGTAAAGGGGAGAATGAGATTTTAAGGAAAGTATTTTTTTATTATGAGATTTATTGCAAATTAAAAAATTTTTTTATCCATTATTGAAAGTGTTATATTCTTTTTCATTATTCTTTTTAAGTATTTCATATACTGACTCCATTTCTGTTTTACTTGCCTCAAGAACACTTTCCAATTTTCTAACCAGTATTTCATATTTTACGTCTTCAGACTGAAGAGCACTCATTTTGGATTCATATTCTGATTCAGACATAGGAGTCTCATCTGCAGGAGTAAAACCGGGAAGATTACCGGACATTCCGGGTAACAAACCGGGAATTTCACCATCATAAAGGTCACTGTGTTTGCCTGAGTCATAAATACTTCTTGCGAATTCACTAGCCAGGCTTTCAGACTGGTTCATTAAAAAAACTCTTTGCTGGTTGAATTGTGAAATTTCGTACTCAATACCAGATTTTCTTGTGGCTAAGAATAAATATCTAAATTTGTTTGCTGCTATTCCCATAATTTTTTCCTTTATCTCACGTATTAACCTTTCCAATAATATAAAAACAAAAAGTATCTACGAAATGCATAAAAAGTATATACTGTTACATTCGTTTACAATTAATTTTTAGAATTCGGATTAAAGGTATATATGGCAATAGTATTGGAATTTAAATGAATACATCCTTGTAGTAAAATAATTTTAACTGAAAGAAGACAGGAGCAAATAAGTGGAAAAAAACGCCAAAATATATGTAGCAGGGCATAGAGGACTTGTAGGCAGTGCTATTGTACGTTGCCTGAGAAGAGAAGGATACACTAATATCATTACAAGAACGGCGAGCGAACTTAATCTTATCAACCAGCAAGCCGTAGAGGAATTTTTTAAAACCCAAAATCCTGATTATGTTTTACTGGCAGCGGCAAAGGTCGGCGGTATTCAGGCAAACAATACTTATAGAGCGGAATTTATTTATAATAACCTTCAGATTCAAAATAATGTAATTCATTACAGCTACTTAAACGGCGTAAAAAAACTCCTTTTTCTTGGCAGCAGTTGTATTTATCCTAAATTTGCGCCCCAGCCGATGAAGGAAGAATACCTATTAAGCGGGGAACTTGAATATACAAATGAACCTTATGCCATAGCCAAAATCGCGGGGATAAAAATGTGCCAGGCTTACAACAGCCAGTATGGGACAAAGTTTATACCGGTAATGCCTACCAATTTATATGGAATTAACGACAATTTTGACCTTAACAACAGCCACGTACTACCAGCCCTGTTGAGAAAATTTTATGAAGCCGGTCAAAGCGGGGATTCCACAGTGACAGTATGGGGCACAGGCAAACCCAAACGGGAATTTCTTTTTGTGGACGACCTGGCAGAAGCCTGTGTGTTTCTTATGAATAACTGTAACAACTCGGATATCGTTAATATAGGGACAGGAGAAGACGTTTCCATCAGGGAACTTGCGCTTTTGATTAAGGATATAGCAGGCTTTGAAGGAGAAGTTGTTTTCGATACCACAAAACCGGACGGCACACCCAGAAAACTTCTCGATGTATCAAAATTCTCCGCTCTTGGCTGGAAATACAAGACCTCTTTAAAAGAGGGGATTGAAAAAACCCTGCAATGGTACAAAAGCCAGGTCGGCAAAAACACAATAGTCTGCAAGTAACCGGAAAAACCTTTAAAATAACCACTCAGAGGTTTTTTAAGATTAGTGTCTTATAGGGATTTTAAAAAATTTTACACTTAGCGGTTTTTTTATATAATTTATTAAAGATAAAGGCAGATAGCTGAGGGTAAACAAATTGAAAGAGCAATATAAACCGCAAGAAATAGAAAAAAAATGGCAGAAAACCTGGGAAGAAAAAAACATATATAAAACGCCTGACAGGTCTGAAAAACCTAAATATTACGCGCTTTCAATGTTTCCATACCCGTCAGGGCGCCTGCATATGGGACATGTAAGAAATTACACCATCACAGACGTTATAGCCCGTTTTAAAAAAATGAGCGGATTTAACGTCCTGCACCCGATGGGCTGGGACAGCTTCGGACTCCCTGCGGAAAACGCGGCCATAAACTCCGGGCGTGACCCTGCGGAATGGACTTTTTCCAATATAGATTACATGAGAGATCAACTCAAGCAACTTGGCCTGGCCTATGACTGGGATAGAGAAATTGCATCCTGCAAGGAAGATTACTACAAATGGACACAATGGCTTTTTCTTGAATTTTATAAGGCAGGATTAGCTTATAAAAAGGAATCCCCGGTTAACTGGTGTGAAAAGTGCGCTACAGTGCTTGCAAATGAGCAGGTAATTGATGGAAAATGCTGGCGCTGTGACGAGGAAGTGACAAAGAAAAAGCTTTCCCAGTGGTTCTTAAAGATTACTGATTATGCGGAAGAGCTTCTCCGGGATTTAGACAAGCTAAAAGGCTGGCCTGACAAAGTCAAGCTAATGCAAAAAAACTGGATAGGTAAATCCCATGGAGCTGTTTTAAAGTTCAAGGTAGCTGAAATCCAGGATATGGAGATATCCGTGTTCACTACAAGACCTGACACGATATTTGGCGTAACTTTTATGGCTGTTTCTCCCGAATATCCCGGAATTGAAAAGCTTATAACTGATGAAAACAAGGAAAAAGTTTATGAATACATAGAAAATGCAAAAAAAATGAGCGAAATTGAGCGGACTTCAACGGAAAGGCCAAAAACCGGGGTTCCGCTGGGAACACACATTATAAACCCGTTTAACGGGGAAAAATATCCTGTCTGGACAGGGGATTACGTGCTTACCGAGTATGGAACAGGAGCAGTAATGGGAGTTCCTGCCCATGATGCCCGGGATTTTGCATTTGCAAAGAAATTTGAAATTCCTGTTATAGAGGTGATAAGACCGGAAGGGCAGGCTGAAAAGCCCCTGGAAGATGCTTATGTAGAGCAGGGGATAATGGTAAACTCCGGTGAATTTAACGGATTGGATAATGAAACAGGCAAACAAAGAATTACAGAGTGGGCTGAGGCAAACAATGCAGGCTATAGCCAGGTACAATACAGGCTAAGGGATTGGTTAATCAGCAGGCAACGTTACTGGGGTGCGCCAATCCCAATGATTTACTGCGATAAATGTGGAATCGTGCCGGTCCCTGATGAGGAGCTTCCTGTGGTTCTACCGTCGGATGTGGATTTCAACGTACAGGGCAAATCCCCGGTTTTAACTTCTGAAACCTTTGTTGATACTGTATGTCCGGTCTGTAATACGCCCGCAAAACGTGAAACAGACACTATGGATACATTTATATGCAGCAGCTGGTATTATCTCAGGTTTATTGACCCTAAAAACGACCGGAAGGTTTTTGACTCCGACCTTGTGAACAGCTGGATGAACGTTGACCAGTATGTCGGAGGGATTGAGCATGCTATCCTTCACCTTTTATACTCACGCTTTTTTGTAAAATTCCTGCGTGACAGAGGCCTCTTAAACTTTGACGAGCCTTTTGAAAACCTGTTAACCCAGGGAATGGTGCTTAAAGGCGGTGTAAAAATGAGTAAGTCAAAGGGCAACACCGTTGACCCGGATGAGATTTTCGAAAATTACGGGGCTGACACGGCAAGGCTGTTTATTCTCAGCGACTCCCCCCCGGAAAGGGATTTTGACTGGACAGACGCCGGGGTCGAGGGCTGCTATAAATTTTTAAACCGGGTGTGGAGGCTGATTTATAATTGCAGCGGCAAAATCAGTTTTAATTACGCAATACCTGCCGTAGATTCACTGTCAAAAGAAAATCGTGACCTTTTGCGGACTACGCATAAAACAATTAAAGGAATTAAAGAAGACATCAGCTCTGAATTCCAGTTTAATACGGCGATAAGCAAATGCAGGGAGTTTGTAAACGCGATATATGATTATACAAACAAGAAAAAGGACTATACAGATGATGATAAAGCGGTACTAAGCGGGGCAATATTTACGTTAATAAGGCTGCTTGCTCCTATTACACCTCATCTTGCCGAAGAAGTATGGAGTGAATTTGGCGGGGAGTTCTCTATTCACGAAAAACCTTTCCCTGAGTTTGATGAAAACCTTGCTAAAGCGGAAAACGTGACAATTGCCATACAGGTTAACGGAAAACTTCGCGATACTATCGAAATGCCCCTGAATGCGCCGAAAGAGGACGTGGAATCATTGGCTTTATCACGTGAAAAAGTGCGGGGATATATTGACGGCAAGCAGTTGGCAAAGGTCATCGTCGTTCCTAACCGGCTGGTTAACGTTGTAGTCAAATAAAAACTTATTAACTTGAGTTGCTAATTAGCCAAAAGCCAGGATATGACTATGCAACATTTGTTTGCGAAGCGGGAGCGTAAAATGGTCCGGCTTTGCCGGTCATTT
>JANQIY010000307.1 GCA_028281965.1 Candidatus Gastranaerophilales bacterium | reverse complement strand
TCTCGCTTCCCTCCCTTCGGTCGGTCGCTCGACCGAAAAAATTTAATAAGGAATATTTTTGAAAATTTTACATAAGAATTTTTTGTTTCTTCCTTATACCGATTTATGAATGTTGTTTTCATTCATATTAAACCTTTCAGCTCAATAACTCGAGTTATTGAGCTTCGACTTTTTTGAAAATACTTATAACCCAGGGAAAAGATTTTCTTGTTTCAACAAGTTCCATCTTTTCATTTGCCAGTTTATACAAATCAGCGGATATTTTTGAATACAGCATAAATTTAAGAGAAAGTTTATTATACAATTTTTCATTTCTTATATAAACCTTGATGTCATAAGGAGAGAAATAGGCAAGTTGTAAGTTATGAGCGAGAATGAAAAACCTTCCTGGCTCAAGGTTTTTATATATTTCCCGGTTAAAATAATCTTCTAATGGCGGGGTATAAAAATCAGCACGAAAATAATTCAAAAAAAGCTTGCGGGAGTTTATTTTTCCGATATTTTTTGCCTGCTCAACTCCGATAAGCCTGTAAACTGTTTCATCATCAAGAAAAGTATTTCTCATGTTGCAAACCCTGGGCTTAACTTTAACATGTTCTTCTGAAAACGCTTTGTCTATTGGAAAAATTATTATATCCTTGTTTTGCAAAGAAACATTAACTCCATCCAAAAGACGCTGAATTACTTTTTGTCCTTCAGGTCTTTCTTTTTTTGGCGCGCTGTCCGGGTTTAATAGTATAAAAAGCAGGCTAATTGCGGTTAATAAAAATATTATAAGCAGCTTTATTATTTTATTTTTAAACTTTAAAATTCCATATCCGAGCACCAGAAGAACATATGGAAGGCAAAACAAAGTATATCTTGAAATAATTATATAAGTCTTTGTCAATGAAAGGATATAATCCACCATCAAAAACAAAAATGGAGTTAAAAACAAGATATGTACAGGTTTTAACTTTTTATCACCTGGAAATACAGCATTTAAAATACTTAAAAAAGATAATATTAATGGAAGAATAATAAAGATAAATATCCCCGGTCTTAAGTTATTTAGAAGTTCAGAAAAGTAAAAAGGCGCATTGTTATATATTCCTGTTAATATCGGAGTAAACCAGTTTTGAAAAATCATAACAATTGTCTGATAGTCAAAGTAATATGGATCAAAAGTGTTAATAAGAACTTTCTTTGACTGAAATGACACACTGATAAATAACTTAAGAAGTACTAAAAAAAACGGGAGTCCTGCCAGGGCCATTATTATGATGTATTTATTAAATCTTTTATCATACTGAATTTCGTTCTTTAGCCTGAAATAAACTATAAGAAAAACCAGTTCGAAAAAAAGAAAAATAGTGCTGATATAATGAGTCAGCACAAAAATAAAGTTTATAGTAATGAATAAAATTAAATTTTTCTTATCAGGCTTGTTAATCAACCTTAAAAGTACATAAGCTGAAAGCGCGCATACTAGCGTCAAAAGGGCATACTGCCTTATTTCCTGAGAATAATATATTAAAAACGAGTTTATGGCAGTTAATAGTGATGTTGTTATGCCTAAACTGCTGACTTTTTGGGAAACCTCAGGATCATATGTCTTTTGAAGTTCCGCTCCCGCAAAATACATTGCAGGCACTGCAAGTGTTCCAAAGACTAACGACAGTAGCCTCATTGTTAAATCAGAATTGCCAAACCACTCTATCCAGAAATGAAGCAGGACAAAATAAAACGGTCTTGGTATTGAGGATTTAATAACCTTTATTATCGACTCATTAGCGGCTGTTTTGTATGTGACTATCTCGTCATGCCACATACCGTTTTCTTTCTCTATCCCGATATATCTAAGGTAAAAGCCCAGCAAGGTCACCACAGATACACTTGCTATAACATACAAAGTATTTCGGTTTATCAGGCTATTTATTTTCAAAATCTTTTTTAACCCTTAATTTATTGAAATAATTCTGCGCATCTTTTGATACATTGAAGTTTTGAATTGAAATATTAAACTTATTAAGCTCTGCCAGGGTTTTTTGCTCTTCCGCAAGAATTTCTTCTTTAGTTAATGCCTTCTCAGGCTCCTGCGCATCTTGCATTTCCTCGCCGGAAGCGTTTGTTTCCAGCCTGTAAATAAGTTCATCAACATTAGAGGTTGATGACATTTTATAATGTGCAAGCAGTTCTTCCTTTGAAATACCCCAGGGAAGGTTATAAAGCCATTTTAGAGTTATTTTATCCCTTTTGGAGAGCTTTGTAATCCCATACTGATGCGGGACATACATAATATCGTTTTTATAGGGGCTATGAAGCAGTCCCAGCGCATGTCCTACTTCATGGATTGCGGTATGCAGGACTTCGCTTGTGTTCTGGTATTCCTTATGAATCAGGCCGTCAGACAGTCCGATATGGACTTCTGCTGAATACAGCCTGCCTTCTGTATCAAAGTTAAAGTAGCAATGTCCCAGGGATGAGCGCTCAACCCGCTTCCATTCAAGGTTAACCTGCGATTCAAAGAGGTTAAAGACTTGCTCAAAAACGACTTTTCCGCCTGACGCTTTTTCCCAGAGCGTCAACGCTTTTTCTATCATTTTAAAGTATTCGTATTCCTGCTCTCTTGCCTTATACCAGCGGAACGGCGATATGAAAATCTTCAGGGGCATTGAACTGTCAGACCACCTGAGAAGCTTGCCGTTTTTAAAACAGTGTTCCAAATATGAAAGATACTGTTTTTTATCCATAAATCAACACTCACAGTCGCATTTTATTTCATTAATGCCGGTTTTTGAGCATATACACCGGTCAAGAAATATATCCGGTAAAAATTTTATCATATTTAAAAACCTGGCGTCGTTTCCAACAAGATATCTTGGTCTGGGATTTTGGGTTGTAAGGGCTTTGTAAATCACCTCTGCTGCGTGTTCCGGAGGAATTGCGTTTTTCTCAACTTTTTTTCTGGTTTTTTCAATCAATACCTCATAAAAAGGATAATAGTACTGTTTTGCTTTTTCAGGCATACTGTTTATGGACTCCTCAAGCAGGGACATAGAGCTTTGCCAGATATTTGTCCTGATTATCCCGGGCTCTATGGAGCAAACATGTATTTTCCAGGGAGAAAGCTCTCTTCTCAGGGAGTCGGTGATTGCCTCGATAGCATGTTTTGATGCACAGTAAGCGCCTTTAAAGGGAAAAGCGGTAAACCCGGCAATAGAGCTGATGTTTAATATACGACCTTTGGCTTTTCTAAGAAGGGGCAGGAATGCCTGGGTAACTTTCACCTGTCCTATCACGTTAGTCTCCATCTGCAACCGGAGCTTTTCTATAGGCAGGAATTCTAAAGGCCCGGCCACGGCGATTCCCGCATTGTTTACCAACCCCCACAGCCCTGTCTGTGATATTTTTTCCGATATTTCATTATAAGCTTTATCAACGGAATTATGGTCGTTAACATCTATAAACACGGGTGTTATATTCTCAGAAGCCAATTTATCAGCGTCTGATTGTTTTCGGACTCCGGCAAAAACTTTAAATCCCTTTTCAGCAAGAATTAAGACGGATGCTTTCCCTATTCCTGAGGATGCGCCGGTAATTAGGACATATTTTTTTTGCTCAGATGCAGTCAATAATATTTTATTCCTGATTAAATGCTTTATAAAAATTATACGCTTTTAATAAAATAGTGTAAATCCACGCCCAAAAAAGGGTTTTGTCCTCTGATAAAGTATTGGGGCTGTCCCAAAAGCCCTGAATTTCATATCTTTATAAAAATAGCACTAAGACTATGATTGATTTTCAGCGATTGAATTTTACTTTTGGGACAGCCCCATTTTTTTTAAAACTTTCTATTATGGCTAAAAACTATAAAGTTTAATAATTTTTGTATTTCAACATTTAGGGCTTCTGCAATATGTTTAGTAATTAAAAGTGAAGGGTTTTGACGTCCTCTCTCTATTTTACCTAAGGAATAAAGAAAAAATTCTTACACATCGTGTCATGCCGCACTTGATGCGGCATCTATCCGGCAAACATAATAGGCAATAGCCCTGACTAAATAGAACCCGCATCAGATACGAGGGTGACACTTA
>JANQIY010000151.1 GCA_028281965.1 Candidatus Gastranaerophilales bacterium | reverse complement strand
CTGCCGCGCACAGCCACCCTAAAGGTGGAAAAGAGGCTACGCCGCGAAATGCGGACAGCGCCGCCTGCTTCGCGCCTCTTTTCGATTCTCTATAATTTTTTGGCAAATGTTGCATACATGCAATTAGCAACTCGAGTTAAGTAATATAAAAAATTTTTACTATTTCTCTTAAATTTCGCTACAATAAAAAAAAGATAATACCGGAAACTAAAATGACGAAAAAACATTTTAAAAAAGTAGTAAATTATTTCACAGAAAGAGGTAATTTATATTATGATTCCAGCAATTATGACCTTGCGCTGGAATGTTTTAACAAAGTTTCTGAAATTGATGCTGAATTTGAGTGGGCTTATTTTTATGCGGGAAAAGCTCTATACAAATTGAACAGGCTTGATGAGGCTTTTAAAAAGTTTCAAAAAGCTTTAAGTATCGACCCTTCCGTATCTGACTTTTACATGTGGCTGGGCAATACCTGTAAAAAAGGCGGTGATTATGAAAAAGCGCTGTTTAACTATAAAAAAGTCCTGCAGATTAACCCCGGGGACCACTGGACTTACTATGAAATAGCGGATATGTATGAAACCGGTGAAAAATACGACCAGGCCCTGGTGAACCTTAAAAAAGCCATAATGTTAAAACCGGATTTCCCGCAAGCATATAACAAAATTGGAAGTATCGAATTTTACAGGAAAAACTTTGAAGCTGCAATCAAGAACTTTGAAAAAGCCGCCGGTTTAAACACTCAAAACCCCGTTTTTCATTATAAGCTCGGGATAAGTTACTTTCAGCTCAGTGACCTGGAAATGGCTGAGAAATATTTTAAGAATACAATATTGTTTGATAATAAAAACATTTCCGCATATGCTTACCTGGCGAATATTTCCGGAAGAAAAAACAACATAGACGAAGCTATAAAGTATTTTAAGGAAGCTCTTAAGGTATATCCTGATTCTCCTTCCCTGAATAAAAGCATCAGCAAGATGTATTTCCGCAAGGGTGATATTGAAAAAGGGATAAAATACTTTGAAATGTCTCATAATTTGAATAAGGACGATATTAACATTCACCTGGCGCTTATAGATATCCTTAGCAAGGCGCAAAAATATGATTTAGCGGCTTCTTATACAAACACATTCCTGAAAAAACATCCTGATTCCGAACATAAAATCTCTTTATACAAGAACCTTGGCCTGATTAATTTTGAAAAAGCCGATTATGACACAGCTATTGAGTATTTTAACCGGGCCCTGGCCATTCAGGAAGGTAACAGTGGGATTTTGCTGACACTCGGGTTTATTTACCTTGAAATGGGGGAGCCGGAAAAAGCTATCGAATATTTTAACCGGCTAAATTCCCATTTTCCCGGTGATCCTAATTTAAACCTTGGAATTGCCTGTTACTGGACAGATAAGAAAGATTTTAAAAAAGCGGTTAATTTTCTTAGAAAAGCAAAAAAATTAAACCCTGAGAAAAGCGCTTACACTTTTTATACCGGATATTATTTTCTTGGAAGAAATAAACATAAAATTGCAATTAAGTTTTTAATGAAATCTATAGAAACCAACCCGCTCAGTCATTATGCATATTACTACCTGGGGCAGGCATATTCTGAAATTAACGAGAAAAAAGAAGCTCTGGAAAGTTTCCGCAAAGCAAAAGCCCTTAACCAATACAGAGAAAAATATGAGCAAGCCGCGGAGTCGCTTGCGGAATAAAGTTTAATCCCGGGGGCTTCCAATTCCGGAATTAAAATTGTTATCTACTTAAGCCCTTCTTACAGAATTGTTGTTGCTGATGTTATAATTAATTTGACTAATTAACTCCAATCATGAAATAGGAAATCCATTGATAAGGCTGATTCAAAATTCCTTAAAATTTATAAAAAAAGAGGTGGCGGCTATGCGTTAGCGGGAGCACAGCCTCATTCATGAAGCCGCCGCCCACCTTCAGGGCGGGTTGGGTGGGCGTTTTAAGGAATTTCGAAAATATTTAATTCGTGATTCAAGTTAATTAATTAAGCGGTCAAATATAAAAAGGTGAGAAAATGAGCAAAATACTTGTAATTGACGATGATCCGGCAATTCTGGAACTTGTAAAAATCAATATTGAATTAATGGGACATGAAGCTATAATAACGCTTGACGGCATAAAAGGGTTTGCCCTCGCAAAACAGGAAATGCCTGACCTTATAATACTTGACGTTATGATGCCTGAAG
>JANQIY010000063.1 GCA_028281965.1 Candidatus Gastranaerophilales bacterium | reverse complement strand
CCTTAGATTATGGAGATTAAAGCATGTTTTTTAAATATTTTCGGGTAATGTCAGCTTTAGAAGGGAGGGGGCTAGTTTGTTGTTTTGGGCTCACTTCGGCGACTTCGCCGCCTCGTTCGCCCCTGTTTTTATTTATGATTTTGCAAAATAAATTTCAATAAAATTTAAATTTTAACTCCATTTAAAACCTTGTTATAATTGCTTTTAAGCTAATTCGTGATTCGGGTTAAATAGCAAATTAATTAAATTGTTTAAGCAATTATTGTTAAGGCAACTTAATTATTGATGGTTATATAGGTTGTCAAGACAAAAGTTATAAAAGCAACAAAATTAAGAGGTGATCTTGAGCTTTATACCAATAGAAACCGAAGACAAGACAGTAAGCCTCTTTAACTATGAGGTTAATGATGTCTATCACAGCAAGGTGGGAGCATATACCGAAGCTGTAGGCAAGTATTTTATACCTTCCGGGCTGGCTGGCTTTGCAGAGCAGGTTAAAAGCGTTAAAATCCTTGATGTGTGCTATGGATTGGGTTATAACTCCAAAGCGGCCATTAATGAGGTGCTAAAAATCAACCCGGATATAAAAATTCATTTAACGGCGCTGGAAATCGATCCTGTTGTTTTATCCTTTTCAACTATATTATCCAATGAATGTTTTGATGACGATATAAACCTCATGTTTTACGATGCAATTGAAAAACAAATCGATATAGAAAAAACTATCAGGAACTATTTAGACTCTATAGCTCATATAAGCCTCGAGAATGAAAATAAAATTCCTGATATGTATAAAGTTATAGGTTATGGAGATTTAGAGGCGAAATTACATAATATATATTATCGGTCTATATCGGCCAGAAAGAGTATTGACAGAAAACCCCCTTCCGGCAGGCTTAAAGCTGATTTCCTTATAAAGGACGCCAGAATCTCAGTGCAAAAATTAACCCCTGCATACGATTTTATTTTTTTAGACCCTTTTACCCCTTCTAAAACACCTGCTTTATGGACAGTTGATTTTTTTAAAATTTTAAAAGACCTGCTTTCTGAGAACGGGAACGTAACAACTTATAGCAATGCCGCCCCTGTAAGGGCCGGATTTGTAGAGGCGGGGTTTTATATCGGTAAAACCGAACCTGTCGGCAAAAAAACACCCGGCACAATTGCCTTTAAAAATTCTCAGCCGGTTGCAAATACCCTTTCCGGAAAAGAGCTGGGGCTCCTGCGGACAAAAGCCGGAATTCCATACAGGGATGTAAATTTAATTAGCCCTGATGAAGAGATTTTAGCTAATTGGCAAATCGAAAAACAAAATTCAGATAGAGTTTCCTCAAGCAGTTATTTGAAGTTAATATAAACTGTTCATATACGTTACTGTTTTTTTAAATTGCCACTTAAAACTAAAATATTATATAATTATAAAAGTTAATATTAATAACATATCTAAAATTAAATGAATAAAAAGACATTTTCCCTTTTCGAAGATAAAAAATTCTTTGAGCAGGATTTTTCTGGGTATAAAGAACTGTTAAACAGGATAAGGCAGGCTTTAATAAGAAAAAAACACTGTTCTCTTGAAAATATTAATATAGGGATTAATTTTGACCCGTCTATAAGTTACGTTTATGTGAGTCTGTTTCAAGCAAAATGTAAGGTTCTGCGATGGGGATCTAGAAAAGAGACTTTAGAGGACTCAATTAACAGAGATATACAAAAAATTATAGAAAATGAAAGATTCAGGCATTTTAAGCTCAGGGATAAAAACAAATGCAGGATAATGATCGAAATAGTAACCGAGCTTCATCCTCTTGATATAAAGGATATAAGAACGGATACTTTTTGTAAAAACCGTTTTGAACCTGGAATTACAGGAATTAAGTTGGCTTCAATAAAAAGCAATAATTCGATTTACTATATGCCTACAGATGCTGTGGTTTATAGCCACTATACACTTAAACAGGTCTTTAACCACCTGTCAAAAAAAACAGGCATATCTAAACTGACAAATAAAATTTCCAAACGCTATGAATTAATGAGATCTAATAATGAATATAATTGCGCATTAATAAAAAGCAGGGCTGTTGTTACCTATAATGACAAAGTAATTCCTCTTTATAGAGGTTATCCTTACCCTGTCAAGGAAGTTTCTGTTGAAGAGTTGCGCAGCAGAGTTATTAAGGGAGTTTCCTGGGCTGCAAAACAAATGAATTACCAGGGAAAATTTTTATACTATTACGATCCGACAACCGACTCTATTATAGATCATGAACATCCTAATAGAGATATTAAAAATAATTATTATAATATCATTCGTCACGGAACAGGTGTAATGGCTCTATTAAGGGCATATCAGGCATCAAATGATAAAAAATTTCTTAGAAAAGCAGGAAGGTCAATTAAATACACAATAAAAAATTTGGGAGAACACTTTTGTAACGGGAAAAAAGCTTACTATACATTTTGTAATGATAAAGCAAAACTGGGTGGCACAGGTGTAAATCTGGCAACTATGGTTATTTATCATGTCCTATCTGGAGATAATAAATTTAATAATTATATGGAAGGAATGGTAAGGCATTTACTTTCCAGAATCCACGAAAGTGGGGAATTTTATGGATACTATATTCATCCTGAATACAATGAAGGGAAACCTTTATTAGAGCTAAATGAAAAAGAAAGAAAAGAGTTATTTTCATTTTACTATCCGGGAGAAGCCCTTTTAGCTTTGGGGTTATACCATAATTGGATAAAAAATATCCCTCCTGATTTCAAGGAAGAAATAAAAAACAAATCAATGTTTGCAATAGATTGGCTTATTAATGTCAGGCCTGAAAAATATGCTGATTTGTTTAGTGCCCTACCATCTGATGCATGGTTAATGCAATCTATTGAAGAATGGACAAAGAATAAAGAATTTTTAAAGCAGGAATATATTGATTTTGTGTTTAACGACGCCTTAAAACTGATAAGTCAGATGTATCAGGAAGGTGAATCACCTTATCTGGATTATGAAGGGGCTTTGTACTATTTTTACGGAGAACATCCCTATCCTGACGGAGCGAGGGGGGAAGGTCTTATTTCAGCCTGGTATCTGGCTTTAAAATTAGGAAGAAAAGATATTGCCGATAAAATTCTTACAGAAGGTAAAAAACTGGCTAAAAGCCTGCTTTACCTTTTTCATACTCACGAGTCATCATATGCGCATAGAATTCCCGGAAAGGCTACTGACAGTGTTAAATTAAAATTTACAAGGCAATGGACAAGAATTGATATGATCCAGCATGTGGTTTGCTACCTTTATAGATATTATAATGCTTTAGTTTTGGACCGTCAGGGTGTAAGTAACTCAGAATTCATTTAATACTTCTTAATTTAAGAAAAGAAGAGGCATTAATTATATGCCTCTTCTTTCTTTTTTATATAATGTCTATTGTTATTAGTCTGCATCACCGTCTGCATCTCCGTCGGCATCTCCATCTGCATCTCCGTCGGCATCTCCATCTGCATCTCCGTCGGCATCTCCATCTGCATCTCCGTCGGCGTCTGCATCTCCGTCGGCATCTCCGTCGGCGTCTGCATCTGCATCAGCATCGGAATCTGCATCTGCATCTGCTGCTCCCTCAGTTCCTCCAGGTGTAGAGTCTGTTTCGGATGCAGATTCTGCAGGTGCTGCTTCAGTTTCAGTATTTTCAGCAGCAGTTTCAGCATTTGCTCTGGCTGTTTCAACAGCTTCCTCAGCCTTATCAATATTTGCGTTAGCTTCGCTTAATGAACTAGCTGCAGCTTCTGCGACACCTAAAGCCGCTCTTGCAGTAGCTAAATTTTCTTCAGTTGGATTTGCTGTTGCATTTTCAGCAGCTTCTCGTGCTCTTGCAATAGCTTCTTCAGATTTTGCTAGCGCTTGTCCAAAGTCGTGATGCGCAAAGCCAAGTTTTGCCTCTGCATTATTCAGCTCTGCAACCTCAGCTGTAGGTCCTTCCACCTGGCCCACTTCGCTCATAAGGCCTGTAAGGGTTTTATCAACAGGTTCTCCAGATATAGAGTTGGCAAAAGAATTAATAGCCTCAGCCGTCTCTGGAAAACCAAGCTCTTCGACTGCACTGCCTATTCCTCTAAGTCCTCTACCGGCTATACCACCCAAAAAATCACCAACTGCACTCACTGTCCTTCCAAGTGAAAATTCTTCACCTGGCTCAGTAGCTCTTGGAGGGCTATATCTATAATCACGAGTTTGATTAATAGGAAGTATTGATGGTTTATCCCAACCGAGATAACCAACAAAGATAGGCCCATTAACGCCATATCCATAAGACGAAGTGCCTCTATTAAACCCATAATTCTGTGGATAACCAGGTGGATAACCATAATTAGACCAATATGCCATAATTCTCTCCCCGTATATTTATATACATTTTAACCTCACTTATGTTTATAAAAACAAACAATTGGTTTTTCTTGCTTATTGTTTTTACTTTTCCATTGCGGATAAAAGGTGAAGATTAAGGATATATAGGGATTATGGGGAAATATTATTGTACTTAATATTAGTTTACAATTGCTAAACATTTGAAGTAAAGCTCTGGTCGTCATCTTCCATACTGGAGAGATCAATGCCTTCTTCCTCTTCGTGGTAGCTCATAGAGTAATCAAGCTCGATGTTGGTAACATCCTCCTCGATCATCTCGATTTCTTTTTTGCCGAACTCTTTAACCCGGCCGTCTTCAAGTTTAACAACAACGGTAGCATGCAGGAAATGAAGAGCCGCAACTCTTCCCAGCCCTTCCGAGGTCATAACAGCGCTTCCGACAGGAGGCATTCCTGCTGCTGCATCTATATAATTTTGATATTCATAATTCAGACAACAAAGCAGCCTGCCGCAGGTTCCGGAAATTTTTCCCGGGTTTACGGGCATTCCCTGGTCTTTTACAAGCTTGATATTTATTGAGGTGAAATTTGTCAGAAAAGAAGAGCAGCAGAATTGCCTTCCGCACATTCCTATACCTTCTAAAATTGAGGTTTCATCACGTACGCCTATATGGCGCAGGTCGATTCTTACCCTTCTAAATGTCTGTGTAAGGTCTTTAAGTAATTCCCTGAAATCAATCCTGTGCGGGGCGGTGTAATAGAATGTCAGCTTCTTTTCATCGAAAGTATACCTGGAATCTACCAGCCTCATAGGTAGTTCGTGCTTTTTGACCAGATCCTCGCATTTATGAAAAGCTACATTTTCTTTCCTGCCAATCTCTTCAACCTTTGTTTTATCAACTTCCGTAATTATCCTTATAAAAGGGAGCGGGTCAGGCAATAATTTTCCCCATTTCTGAGTGACACATGAAGGCATCCTCTGGAGTTTTGCGACTTCCTGGCCTTTTTCGGTTGTCACCAGTATCAGCTGGCCGTGCTCTACTTCGGTATCTTCCGGGATACTTACAGGATAAAGCCGGTTTTTTAATAGCCTTACACCGTATTTATACATTTTTATCGATTATCTCCAAAACTTAGATTTTAGGTTTCAATGTTATTATAACCTGAAAAATTAATTGTTTAGCAGGAGATTTACATACAACTCAAATTTTTACTTATCCTTTTTACCAGGTTTTGCTTTACCAGTTTCTACCAGATTAATACCGGTTCTTTTTGAATATCCCGCTAAAAATTCCATTACTATCTTTGATGGAATTGCCAAACTTATTCCTTCGGCTTTATTATTAGTAATTGTAGTTACTCCTATCAAGTTACCATCTCTATCAAAAAGCCCTCCTCCGGAATTACCAAAATTTATAGCTGCATCTCTGCATACACTTTTCTTTAC
Source organism: Candidatus Gastranaerophilales bacterium (assembly GCA_028281965.1). Lineage (GTDB taxonomy): Bacteria > Cyanobacteriota > Vampirovibrionia > Gastranaerophilales > UBA9971 > JANQEB01. Next base: position 6,374 of record JANQIY010000063.1, on the reverse strand, counting down.
TTAATAATTTATACTTAATGTTTTTTAAAAAACCTGAAAAATTTTTATTGATAATAAAAAATAAGATCAAATTTTCTGATTTTACTGAATGGCATACCGGATAAGGAATTTAACGTTATGAATCTATTTTAATATTTCTTAATGAACATTTAAAGTTTGTTTTTGTATTTGATATAATTATTGCTAAATTAAGATTAGATAGTTTGGAGGGCTCAATTAAATGTTGAAAAACTTTTTCCGCAAAGCAATTTTACTGACACTTACCGCTTTATTTTTGTTTCTTAATTTTAGCCCGATTGCGCAGGCATTTTCTTTATTTAGAATATTCGAATCTAAAAATACATGTATCGATGAATCAGGGATAATTGACTATTCCATTCCTGAAGGACTTGAAAAGAACATAAAAGAGTCCATAAAAAACATCTATGGGGAGCAGCAGATAAGCGTCATTTATCCGCGTGTGCTTGAAATAATCAAAAAGGCAAAGCAAAACAGACCCTTAAAGCTTTATATGGAAGATTTATCAAGGACATCTGACTGGTATAAAGACGAAATTATTTATATGTTTTATGTTGACCAGTTTGGTGTAGCCGGTAAAAATTCTGTAAACACCTTTGAAGATTCCGTGAAAATGCTGGATTACCTCGAGGATTTAGGCGTAACAACAATCTTTATGCTCCCGTTTATTGATTCACCTATGGGAGATGCGGGTTTCGATATAAGAGACCCTAAAAACGTCCGTGAAGACCTCGGAGGAATGAAAGAGTTCAGGGAGTTTACGGCCGAAGCTAAAAAGCGCGGGTTTAAGATAAAGGCTGACCTTATACTTAATCATTTTTCCGACCAGCATGAGTGGTTTCAGAAAGCATTACAGGGTGATAAGCATAAAGCAAACTACTTCGTCAACAGAAAAAATCTTCCTGAGTACGAAAAGTACCGTGATGAAAAAGTCGGTATAGTTGTAAAATATTTTGAAGACGACGGCAAAGTCTCAAAAAGAAGACTTATTTTCCCTGATAATTGCGAAAATCACTACAGAAAAGTTAATATAGACGGCAAAGATTACTATTTTTATCATACATTTTATCCGTTCCAGATTGACGTTAACTGGAAAAACCCTGAAGTTCTTTATTACATGCTTGGTGTACTTGCTCACTGGTCAAATATCGGAATAGATATTTTTAGGATGGATGCTATTCCTTACTATATCAAGAAAGAAGGGACAAACTCCGAGAATTTAAGTGAAACCCACCAGGTTGTCAAGCTTTTAAGCTCATTTGTGCAGGCAATAGCCCCAAGATCAGTTATGCAGGCAGAAGCCTGCCAATGGCCGGAGGATATCCTCCCTTATTTTGGAAAGCAGGAGGATATAAATCATGAAATCCTCTGCAATAAAGAAAAAAGAATAAAAAGGACAGATGAAGTTCAAATAGCTTATCACTTCCCATATATGCCGGCTATCTGGGCATCTATGCTGACCGGTGACAACTCCCATTTCTGGAGATCATACGCCCAGACCCCGGAAATTCCGGAAACAGCTGCCTGGGCTGTTTTTCTCAGGGTTCATGATGAGCTTACACTTGAAATGGTAGATGTTGAGACAAGAAAACTTATTTATAACGAACTTGTTGAAAAAGGCGCGGAATTCAGGGAAGGTTTCGGAGTAAGCGGAAGAATGGCTAATTTCCTTGATAACAGACCGGATAAAATCGGGCTGGCCTTCTCAATCCTTATGTCAATGCCCGGAATTCCCCTGATTTATTACGGTGATGAGATAGGTGCGCAAAACAACTGGAGATACGCCAAAAATTCCGAAGCCCAAAGAGAAGCCATGGCAAAAGAAAAAGGCGCCGACCTTGATGTAAAGAGCTTCTTTGACAGCAGGGACATAAACAGGGGACCTATCCCAAAACAGGCTTTCTACGAAGCGCAGCAAAAACCTGATACTTTCAGCGGGACAATTTATCAAAAAGTTAAAAACTTAATCAATTTAAGGAAAAAATATCCTGTGATTTCCAGGGGAGAGTTTGAAAAACTCGATACCACACAGAGTGAAATCTTCGCTTATCTCAGGACTTACGATGATGAGCAGATGATAATGATTAACAATCTCTCGGGTGAAACGCTTGATTCCAGAGTAACCTTGCCTGATGACGTTTCTTTGAAAGTATCAAAGGCAGGGAGCTTAGAAGATGTTATTTCCGGAGAGGCTCTTGAGTTAAAGCAGGTTGCTGAAGAAAAGGATTCTGAAAAAATTGAAACCCTTGTTGATCTTCTAATGCAAAAACCTTCCAACACATATAGTGTAGAACTCAAGCCATACCAGAGCGTATGGATTAAACTAAACTGATAAAACAACTTAAATTAAAGATAAACCGGGTTTTAAAAACCCGGTTTTTACATGGAAACTCATTTTATAATACTTTCAGTAAATCCTGCGTTGTAACCGTCTCTCCAAAATGGTGCGCAATGTGTTCTGTGAAATATTTATTTTGTACAGTTTCAAATGCCCCGCATGCGTCAGTTACAACATATACGTTGTATCCCAGATCATGAGCCTCTCTAAGAGACGATTCCACGCAAACATGAACGGCAAATCCCATTAAAATAACTGTATTAATATCATTGTTTCGCAAGTATGCGTCCAGGGTCGAGTTTTTAAAAACACTTGCGCCCGATCTCCCGGTTACGACAAATTCTTCTTCCCGGGGGACAAACGGAGCAGTAAAATCAGCGCCGGAACCTGCCCAGGTATTAGCTTTAGGAATAGCTTTCCTAAGCCCCATAACGTTCTTTCCCCTGTTAAACAAAAGATAATTTTTATCATGAGTCAGATTTAATCCTGCATGAACAATTTTCCAGCAATTTTCTCTCGCTGAATTTATAACGAGTTTTGCGTTTTCAACTGCACTATCAAACTGGTCAATATCTTTTACCAAAATTTTCTTTAAAAAACCGTTTTCCCCAATCCATTCCTGCTGAAATTCAATAAAAACAAGCGCAGTTCTTTCTTTACTTATATTTTTTAAACTTTCTATATTCATAATTTAAAATTTCACCTATTTTTTATTATTTAACAATATACTAAGTTATAATTTTTGTTATACAAACAAAAATTAGTTGGGTCAAATAAAAACAATGAACTTTTACGAATTTCTCACTGAAAACATAGAGCAAATAAAACACAGCAAACTCTACAGGAGATTGAGAAGTTTTTCATCCCATTCAGGCCCTTACGTTAAGTACAACGGCAAAAAAGTAATCCAGGTATCCTCTAACAACTATCTGGGATTAGCAGGTGATGTCAGGCTTCAAAAAGCGGTATCTGAAGCCGTGAAAAAATACGGCGTAGGTTCGACAGGCTCAAGGTTAATTTCCGGAACCCATGAACTGCATACATTCCTGGAAGAACAGATAGCCGAGTTTAAGGGTACAGAGCGGGCAATAGTATTTTCCAGCGGATACAACGCCAACCTCGGGACTCTATCCGCTCTTCTCGGAGAGGACGATGCCGTATACTCGGACGAGCTTAACCATGCCAGCATAATTGACGGGATCAGGCTTTCAAAGGCTCAAAAATTCATTTATAAACATTGCGATGTGGATGATTTAAAAAGGTTATTAAGCGAAAACCATTATAAACACAGGTTAAACGTAATTGTTACCGATTCTGTATTCAGCATGGACGGTGATAGAGCGCCTTTAAAAGAGATCGCAAAGTTAAAGGAAACGTTTGGAGCGGTTTTATTTGTAGATGAAGCTCATTCCTTTGGTGTATACGGTCCTCGCGGGGAAGGTCTTGTCCATGAACTCGGGATTGCAGATAAAGTCGATATTCAAATGGGAACTTTAAGTAAGGCAGCGGGGTCTAAAGGGGGTTATATCGCCGGAAGCAGTGAGTTGATTGAATACCTGACCAATAAATCAAGGTCGTTCATATATTCGACCGCCCCGGCAATTCCCTCCATTGCCGCTTCTATCGAGGCTATTGAGATTATCAAAAAGGCTCATAACCTCAGAAAAAGCCTTTATAAAAATATAAATTACTTTAAAAAACGTCTTGAAGAGTACGATTTCAACATGATTCCCTCGGAATCAGCGATATTTTGCCTGAAGTTCGATAATATAGATGAAACATGCCGGATTTCAGAACAGCTTCTGGATAAATACAATATAATGGCTTCTGCAATAAGGCCTCCGACCGTGATTATTCCCCGCATAAGGTTTTGCACAATGGCCTTGCATGAAAAAACCGATCTTGACTACATTGTTTATAGTCTCGCGGAAATTTTAGGAAAAAATAACTGAAAATAAGAACATGTCTGCTTAAAAACGCAAAAAACCAATATAAGACAGCTTCTAAAATTATTTTTGAAATTACATACCAGTTTGATTAAAATGTAAATTACAAAGATAGCTGGAGGGAAAATATGAAGACAATAGGTCTTATAGGAGGCATGAGCTTTGAATCGACACTTGAATACTACAAGTTGATCAACTGTGAATACCAAAAACGCCTGGGGGGAAATAGTTCCGCAAAAATTATCCTTTATAGTATGAATTTTCAGGAAATTAAGGAATTACAGTTTTTGGGAGAATGGGAAAAACTCGGCGAAATTCTGTCAAACGCTGCAATAAACCTGGAAAGGGGCGGGGCTGATTTTGCCCTGATTTGCACAAATTTAATGCATAAAGTTGCGCCAAGTGTGGAAAAAAGTGTCTCTATACCACTGCTTCATATTGTTGATGCTACTGCTCAAAAAATAAAAGAGCAAAATATCGATAAGGTCGGTCTTTTAGGGACAGTATTTACTATGGAACACAATTTCTACAGGGAAAGACTGGAAAAATATGACATAGATGTAGTTATTCCCGATGATAATGAAAGGCCGGAAGTCAGCAGGATTATCTATGACGAGCTCTGCAGGGGACTTTTCCTCGATGATTCCCGTGAGAAATACAATGAAGTAATAAACAAAATGATGAAAAATGGCGCTGAAGGGGTTATTCTAGGCTGTACGGAAATTCCCCTGCTTTTGGAAGATACTGTCATTCCTGCGTTTAATACCACAAAAATTCACGCCATGGCCGCTGTTGAGAAATCTCTCAGCTTAAGCATTTTGTAAAATTTTAAGCTATTGCCCGGGCGTAATATTTTTCAAGGAAGGCGGCTCCTATAATTCCGGAAAAATCTTTTAAGCCGGTCCTGGTGATTTTAACGCCGGCTGAAGGTATCGCAAGAGCTTTTGCATGGGCTTTTTTTATGGTTATATCGTAGAAAAAGTCAACTGCTTCTATAAGCCCGCCTCCCAGTATAATCAACTCAGGGTTATAAAAATTGATAACCGAAGCTATTCCGCTGCTTAAATATTCCGCTGCTTCCGTAATAGCGTTAAAAACTACTTCATCATTAAACTCCAGCGCCCTTTTTATATGCTTGGATTTGATAGTAGAGCCGTTGTCTGAAATAAATTCGGAAATTACCGAGCTGTGTCCCTTTTTAATAGCTCCTGTAATCTTTTTTTCAATAGCTGTCCTGGATGCGTAAGCCTCAAGGCAACCGTTTTCTCCGCAACCGCAGGGCCTGCCTCCTGAGTCTACAATTATATGGCCAATTTCACCTGCTGTCCCTGTCCTGCCCCCGTAAATTTTTCCGTCGCAAACAATCCCTGAACCTACGCCTGTACCTACAAATATACACACAATGTTCTTAAACCCGATTCCATTGCCGAATATGATTTCGCCAATAGTTGCGACTTCAACGTCATTGCCTAAAAAAACAGGGACTTTAAACTGGTTCTCAAGAGCCTGGCCAATATCCAGGTTAAAGCAATTCAGGTTTGGAGCACTGATTAAAACTTTTTTAACCCTGTCAACCTGCCCTGCTGCCCCGATACCAATGGAAGAAATTTCTGAAAAAGCAATCTGGGCTTCAATAACTGTTTTTTCCACAACTTCAATTATTTTTTCCATTATATTTTCACTACCCTGATTCTGGGTTTTCTTTTTTACTGATGCTAAAACTTCCCCGGTTTCAGTATTTACCAGTCCTGCAAGAATTTTTGTCCCGCCAAGATCAACTCCGATGGCATATTTTTTCATAATTTACATTCCCTTTCTTAGATAAGGAAATTACTAATATTCAATATACTACCATTTTCAATGCATATCCACAATTTTTATCGTTTAACTAACTCGAATATCTAATTAACCTGAATCACGGGTTAGCTAAAAACCAGTTATAGGTTGGTATAATTTTCTGAATTTTTCAAAAATCTAAGGAATAAAGAAAAAATTCTTACACATCGTGTCATGCCGCACTTGATGCGGCATCTATCCGGCAAACATAATAGACAATAGCCCTGACTAAATAG
>JANQIY010000018.1 GCA_028281965.1 Candidatus Gastranaerophilales bacterium | reverse complement strand
TTACTGGGTGTTTTTTATGACAAAAACAATTCAAATATAAACCAAGCCCTTATAAATCAAGGTTTTTGCTCCAAATATGTTTATAAAAATTAAAGTAGGAGTAGGCACCTTACTATTTGTCGTTTACTAAAACCTTGCCTGTAAACTGCGAGGAGCGGCCGGAGGGAACGACGCGGCGGTCTGTTTATGGTTTTTTAGCCCATTTATAGTGAAACGAGTTTATTTTTAAAAAAATGGCTGTTTTATAAAACTTTATTTTGAAATTTCTTTATGGGTGTGGAGTAATCGCAAATATTGTTATTTGTTTTTCTTCTGGGCCGTAATACCAGAATACTCTATAAGCGCCAGGTGTTTGATTTTCTACATAAGATTGAAAAACTTCTTTATCTTCGATATTCAAAGAGTTGTTCTTATGTGTTTGTAGTCCCGGATGTCTTGGGTTATACTGAATTTTTTCAATACAGCTTTTGATTTTATTAAGTTTTTTCTTTCGACCCTGTTTTAGAAGCTTCCCAAGTTCTTTTTTAGCTGCAGCAGCAAATTCAATATCGTACATTCCGGCTTTACTCTTGCTCATCTTCTTCATCCGGCAGCGCATCTACCTGATCCCAAAAATCATCTTCAAGCCTTGCAACTCTGCCAGCAGCCGCATCTTTTAGTCCGTCTTTTACCATTTTTAAGGCTTTGGGGTTTTTAAACAGCCAGGCTTCTTCCGGGTGAAGTTCAACATCAACTATAGGACACAGTAAAATAGTCCCATCCTCTTGTAGCTTTGCTCTATAAGAAGTAACTTCTTCAGGGACTAATGCCTTTAAACTTATTTTGCCTCTTGAATCTACTTTGACTTTTTTCTCTTTTACTTGTTTAGGATTAATTGCCATAATATTAAGCCTCTTCATTTAATAAATTAACTTAATATTATTATATCATATTGCTGCAAAGCTGCAAATATGCAAAGCTGCATTTATGCTGTAACTGCTGATAATGCCTGCTCAGTAGAATGAAAATCTATAGAGAAAACCTGGAGTAGGGGACCTGCCCTACTATTTGTCGTTTATTTTAAGGGTCTCATTTATTAAAATCGCGTAATTATCAGGTGAAATTTTCAGTTTTTTAAGTAATTCTAAAGTGATTTTTACTCCTATAAGGTTAAGTCCCAGGTCTTGGGTCAGATATATGATAAATTCCCCCTTTTTTAGGTCTTCAAAAGAATATAGCCTTCTGGTTTTAGAAGGCCTTTGAGGGCATAAGATTTTTTCTTCGTCATAAATCCTCAATGTACGCTGATGAACTTTTAAATGCTGGGCAACGGCGCTTATCGGGAATACCGGCCTGTCTGGACTTATTAAGGGGTTATTCATAAAACTACCTACCTTTCTATTTGACATTAAATGACTTATAATTTATAAAATAGTTTACCTTAAAAGCAATAAAAATACCCTTAAAAAATCCCTTTAAGAATATTAAAAATACTAATTTTTTAGTATAGCCTCTTTTTAGAGAAGGTGGTTTTTTATGTCAGGTAAAAAAATATTTGGTAACAGAATAAAAACTCTGCGAACAGAGAGCGGCTTAACACAAGATGATTTATCAGAAATTGTAAATGTACAGCCAAATCATATAAGTAGAATAGAAAATGGTCATAGTTTTTGTTCTTATGAAGTTTTAGAGGGTTTTGCAAAGGCTTTTGATTTACAAATAAAAGATTTGTTTGATTTTGAACAAGATTTTTTAAAAGATATTGATATTGAAAATGAAACTATCAAGATGATTCGTAATCAACCAAGAAAAAATAAACGATTATTTTATCGGATTATAAGATTATTAAAATAAAGAATTATTAAGCTTATTTTTGAGACTGCTTCTAGACCTTTTGATTACTCATAGAAAGATTTTCAATTATCTTTTCCGTGTCTTTTATCATAGAATCAAGCTTTTGACGTGAATCAGTTTCAAAGTAAATCCTTAGCAAGGGTTCTGTGCCGCTTGGCCTGACCAGCATCCAGGAATTATCGTCTTCAAAATAGAACTTGACGCCGTCAAGCTTGTTGATACGGGAAATGGCCACTTTCCCGACTTCTTTAGGAGGGCTGTTCTCAAACATGTCCATAGCTGCGGTTTTTAAGGATTCTGTCAGCCTTAAATCAAGTCTGTAGTTTATGTAATGAACGCCTATTTCCTGCTTTAGTTCTTCTACAATTTCATAGAGCGGTTTTTTCTCATACGCCATCGCTTCGAGTATAAGCAAATTGGCCACGATACCGTCTTTTTCCGGGATATGTCCAAGGATGCTCAACCCTCCGGATTCCTCTCCGCCTACTATGACATCTTCCCGCCTCATAATCTGGCCTACCCACTTGAATCCTACCGGGGTTTCGTGGATTTTTACGCCGTAAAGCTCGCCGATTTTATCTATCATCAGGCTTGTTGCGACTGTTTTTACAACCGACCCTTTTGCGTCTTTATTCTTGATAAGATGCTTAAAAATTATTGCTATAACTTCATTCGGAGTAATGTATGTCCCTTTTTCATCAATCACGCCAAACCTGTCAGCGTCACCGTCATTACTGAACCCTACTGATGGGCTGTTTTCCAGTACAAGTTCCTTTAAATCCCCGAGAAATTTTTCCTTGGGCTCAGGCATGCCTCCCCCGTAGAGCGGGTCACGCCAGTTTTTAATACTGGTAACATCGCAGCCTGCCTCTTTTAACAGGGTGTCAAAATAGCCCTTTCCTGAGGCGTAAAGCGGGTCGTAAAATATTTCCAGGCCTGCCTGTCTTATTTTTTCAAAATCAACCAGGTCTTTAACGATCTTGAAATAAGCGGGTTTTGGGTCAAACTGCTCGGTTATTCCTGAATTTGAGGGTTCCGAAAGGAAAGAGTTGTCTCCCTGCTGGATTTTTCTTACGTTTTCAACGATAACATCTGTTATATCCGTTGTTGCAGGACCGGCGTAGTCAGGAATGTATTTTATCCCGCAGTATTCAGGCGGGTTATGGCTGGCTGTGAACATCATCGCTCCCGCGCTGTTTAAATTCTTTGCAGCATAGGCCACAACCGGCGTTGGAGCATCAGAAACCGTTATCTTTACGTTAAGTCCCAGTTTGTTCAGGATATCAGCCGCCCTTTTAGCAAATTTATCCGCCATAAACCTTGTATCATACCCTATTACAACAGGCCGTGAGGAATCATATTGCGTTTTTACGTAGCCTGCTATTGCTTTTGTTACTATTTCCACGTTGTCAAAAGTGAAATCCTCAGCGATTATCGACCGCCAGCCGTCTGTTCCGAATTTTATATTACTACCCATTTATTTTTCCCATTTTTTAAATAATGCTAAAACTTTATAACAATTTTACAAAATTATTATAAAGTGAACAATAATATTTTAAAAATGGGTTCAGGGAGATGAAATTCCTGCTGTTTATTCTCCGGCCTGCTTAATTATTGTAGGTAGGCTGCTTGCATCCAAAAGCCCCCTGAATTTCCAGTCAATAAACTTTGCCCTGTCAGGATCTTTTCTGTTTAATACGGTAAGCATATAGTCTTTCTCTTTACTTGTGAATAATTTGGGGTTAATGTTCAAATTGACTGATCTCTCATAGTCGTTTTTAAGATTCCTGAATTTTAGATAACCTTTATTTCCATAATTTGTGCTGATATGTTTTTCACTTATTCCCCCTGTGAAAAGTTTATGCGTTTGTTTTATGTCTTTTGTAAAAAATTGTCTCGGGTTTGCCCAAATTAATTTTGCCATTCTGTAAGGGGTTAAAACTGCATTCTTGATTACTTCCCAGCTGCTCTGGTTAAAGTAATTCATGGTTTTTTTCATGCTTGTGGACAGTTTTTCAGTGGTTGCCGCCGATCCGGTAGTTGCCTGGGAGAGCATTTTCGATGCTTTTACCGCTCCTATTGCGCTGATTATAGTTGCCGGAATAAGCTTGCCTATCTCTTTACCCTGCTCTTCAAGCTTGTCCCATTCTTTGCTTGCGGCATAATAAGCTGAAAAGCCTCCAATAAAAATCGCTCCAACCAGTGACATCATAAGTCCGGCACCGGCTAAAAGGGTCAGGCCTAGCGGAGTTGATGCGACTGCTGCTCCTAAAACCAACATTCCAAGCGATATAATCGGTTTATTTACTACGTTTTCATAAATATCATAGAAGAATTGCCCTGCTCCCTTAACTATGTTTTTTCCAAATTCCAAAAATGAAAATTTTCCGTCGATTTCAGCTTCCCTTACTTTTTCTCCTTGCTTTTGTCCAAATCCTGATTTTTGATAAACTACTGTATCTTTAATTTCCGGAATTTTTATATTTTGATAACCGTGGTCTGCCCCATGAGCGGCATTAGCCCCATTTAAAGGTTGCTTGCCGAATATGGAGTCGTTGCGGAGCTGGCTATTTACCGTAGTAGTATTTGCATCTGAACTTGACACAATAACCTTCCAAATCTATCCTGACCCTTCATATAAATAAAAACCTGTTTTTCCCGGAATTTGTCCTTATTTAGAAATTTAACAGGCAATTTTAACTAAAGTTTACAATTTTGTTTACTTTTTAATAAAAATTTTGTTTATTTTTTATATAATTGATAAAATTGTTTCTTTCTAAAAAATTAAGTTTCGTGTCTGAAAAATTTAAAACATGCTTTTTATAAATTAAATCAGGGACAAATTATCAAGGCAGAAAGTTGAAAAGCAATTCGGATGATATTAGCATACTTGTAATAGATGATCATGCTTTGACAAGGTTTGGTCTAAGAACTGCGGTTGAGGCTTATCCGGGTCTTAAACTGGTCGCTGAAGCGGAAACTTCCGATAAAGGCATTCTCCTTTTAAAAAAACATAACCCGGAAGTTGTTATACTTAACCTGGGCCCGCCTTGTGAAAATAATTTTAAAACCATAAAAAAAATTAAAGATTTTAATGAAAAAGCAAAAATAATTGCTTTAGCCAGCAGTAACAGCGGGGAGGAAATATTGACAGCGCTTGAACTTGGGGTATGTGCTTATTGCCTTAAGGGAATAACTCCCGCCAGGCTGATTCAGGTAGTTGACTTTGTCCGGGAAGGCGCTCTCTGGTTTGACCCCTTGATTGCTGCGGATATCAGGGATATTTTACTGCGGAAAAGAGATAGCGCTAAATTACAGACGGATTATACCGAAATTGATAAGGAAATCAATGAAAAACCTCATTTAACCGAAAGAGAGCTTGACGTTCTCAGGCTTATAGTTGATGGATACAGTAATGCGGAGATTTCTGAAAAACTCTGCGTGAGTATTCATACATCAAAAGCACATGTTTGCAATATCTTGCATAAATTATCGGTAGATGACCGTACCCAGGCTGCAATTAAAGCTTTAAAAGACGGAATAATATAGGGGTTGAAAAGTTTATTTTGCTCAGTTGAGGGTTTGAAAAAGTCTCAATTTTTTCCAAAATTGGACTTTTTCAAACCCGGCCCTGGAAAGGTGAAGCCTTGCAAAATGTGGCTTTGCCTCATTTTGGGAGGCTGACACTAGATCATGGAGGATACGGAAAAAAGACTTTTTCCGTATCCTCAGTTATGGAAGTTAGGGCCAAAATGCTGTGATGAAAAGATTTTACAGACTTTAACAAGAAAGTTTCTTAATTGATTTTCACAATAAATTTATTTTTAATGTAAATTAGAATTCTATGGAAAAATATTTGTAAGTTAAAAAAATATGCTTTTATACCAATTAATACAACTACTTTTAAATGATCCCGTACAGTTTTTGCTGGCAATAGTGGTCTTGATTTTTCCCCTGTTGATAAGCATTACAGTCCATGAGTGGGCACATGGCTTTGTTGCGTATAAGTTTGGGGATATTACGCCGCAGGTTCAAGGCAGGCTTTCGTTTAATCCTTTTTCTCATCTCGACCCCGTTGGAACCCTTATGCTTTTTATAGTCGGGATAGGTTGGGCTAAACCTGTTCAGATTAACCCGAGCAATATCGGGAGCAAGCCCAAATTGCTTCTGGTAGCGTTTGCAGGGCCTTTCAGCAATTTTGTTCTTGCGGTGTTATTTATTTTAATCTTCTATTTAATGCTTATTTCCTTTGGAACTCAGCCTTTTACAAATGGAAATGGGATTTTTGCCCTTACTATGCTGCTTTTAGGGTTTATAATCAGGATAAATTTTGCTCTTGGCCTTTTTAACCTTTTACCTATTCCGCCTTTGGACGGCTCCAATATAGTTGCAAATATGCTGCCCGATAAGCTTGCAAATGCTTATATGAGCCTTTCACCTTTTGGGTTTCCGGTACTGCTTCTATTGCTTATAAGCGGCGGGTTAAGATATATTTTTAACTTTGCTATGGAATTGCAAAAAACAATTCTGGTTTTTATTGATTCAATTTTATTTAACGTGCTTTAGCCAGGTATTTGGCAGATTCGAATGTTTAAGACCGATAGGTTGATTCATTAATTTTAATATTTTTAAATGCGCATAATTAATGGATCAAAACATTAGTCTTCCAGCAATTTTTCCAGGTCGTCATCACCGTCTTCCTGAAGGGATTTTTTCTGTATGTTGTACATAATGGCATCTACAAGGCTGTTAAATGACTTTAAGTTCTTGATTTTTGGGGTGAACTCCCTTATAAGAGCATGCTCTATAAGGTTTCTTAAGGTTTCTACAGGGTTGGATTCTTTTGCGGCGTTTTTTTCCTGTCCCATGCAGATAAAATCAATGTAGTCAGATGTTAGTTTCAGGTCTTGCATTTCCGTAAACAGAAACCATTTTAATTTTGGACCTATTCTCTTTAAATTGCTCGTAAATTTGTAACTCTTTTTGTCTTTCATCATTTTACGCTCACACACTTGATTAACTCTTTTTTGGTTTCTCTTTTTTCTTTCTACATTATTTAAAACTTATAAAAAAAAAGATTGCCTATTTTCCTTATAAAATATTAAATAACTTAACATTTAAGTTTTGGGATATCTAAACCCCTCTATTGGAAGTAATTTTAGGCTATTTTATCACAACAATTTTTTTAAAAATATTTTCTATTTTCAGTTAATTATTATAATAAATATTTCTATATTTTTCCATTAAATTAAGCTGTTTTCTGATAAAAATTTTCCCTGTCTCCCGAAATTGAGCTCATAACAACCAAATTGTCACTTGCGAGGGCTCAATGACAATTAACATGGTGTCGGCAGACAGGGAAAATTTTTATTATTTTTTATTTAAAGCCTCTTTTAAAGCTGCTTCAAGTGTTTTTATCCTGGATTCCAGCTGTTTTACCCTGTCAGTACTCTCTTCTGATTCAATCGATGACTTTTCCGTCTTTCTTTTTAGCTTTTTAATTTCCTTTTGCATACCAAGAACCTTGCTGCAGGTAAGTACAGTCCCTCCTATGAATCCGTACATGCCAAGAAGAAAATAAAATATTCCGGAGGGGATTTCGAAATTCTCGATAAATGGGGTAAAGTTTATTATAAGGCTATTCCCGCTGTTTACGCATGCAAAATAAGTTATATCAGCCGCTATTAAAACACCGAGTATTAGAAGAAATAATTTCATGTTATAATTCCTATTTATAATTAATAAATTACTATAATAAGATAATTTTATTAAAGAAGTTCACTCTTTTCAAATTATCAGAAATTAAATTATATAAATGCTCTAATATACTTTTAAAAGTAGAAAGGTGGGGGGTCATGCCTGATTTTTTGATATACATAATTGCTTTTTTTATATTAGCAGGTGTTATAGCTTTTTTAACTTTCTTTTTAAACAAAAATAGAAGGTATGAAGTTGAATATAACAAGGCTATTGAAGCTTATCAGGAACAAAAATTTGAGGATGCAGTCAATTTTTTTAATAAGGCAATTTCTATAAACCCTGAAAAACCTGATGCTTTTTATAATCTGGGGCTGGTTTACATGGACTTGCAAAAAAATGACATGTCCGAAAAAAACTTTCTTAAAGCTGTAGAACTTGGCCCTGATGATCCGGATTCCTACTATAACCTTGGTTTGCTTTACCTGAATATGGAAAAATATCCGGAAGCTTTGAAGCAGTTTAAAAAAGTACTTACATTATTGCCAAATGACCCTGAATCCTTATATCTCAGTGGTTGTTTACTGCGAGAGCAGGGGCTTTATTCTGAAGCGATAGAAAATTTGGGGAAAGCGGTGAGGATTTTTCCGGAAAATGTTGATTATAACCTTGCATTGGCTATTGCTTACGATAAAAAAGCCGATGAGGACCGCAATCCAAAGGATATTGAAAAAGCCGTTGAGTTTTATAAAAATACCATTAAACTTGATGAGAACAATGAGGAAGCAAATTACCTGCTTGCTATATATTCCGCTAAGCAGGGGTTGTGGGAAGAGTGCGTAAATTACTGCAAAAAGGTTCTTGAAATCAACGATAAGTCCGTGGACGCTTACAATCAGATGGGGCTTGCAATGTACTGCAACAGTGATTATGATACCGCAATATCAATGTATAAAAAAGCCATTGAGATAAACCCGGATGAACCTGAATCCTACAATAACTACGCTTTCGTCCTGGAAAAACAGGGTAATTTTGAAGAAGCTGTCAAAATGTTTAGAAAATATATTTCCTTATTGCAGGAAAGAATATCTGATAAAAACTTAAAGTCCAGGATTAATGAACTTAGTGATAGACAGGATCCTATAATTGTTAAAATTAACACTATAGAAGATCATATAAGACAATTGGAAGAAAATATAAAAATAAAAAATGAAAATGATTAAGAGCCTATCCAACTCGAGTCGCGAATTAGCTTAAAAGCAATTATAACAAGGTTTTAAATAGAGTTAAAATTTAAATTTTCAACATGAAGCAGACTACAAAAATTCTTAGCCACCCGGT
>JANQIY010000003.1 GCA_028281965.1 Candidatus Gastranaerophilales bacterium | reverse complement strand
TTGCAATGAGATTTTCTCAGTTTGGGGAGCTGCTCCTGAGATGGATTATTACAATTTGACCGAGGCCGGGGACAGTCCGCCCAGTCTTGCAAGTTCAAGGTGCCAGCCCTATATAGACCCTCCTGACCCTATAAATACTTGTTTTAATTCTAATGGAGCTACTACGGATTTTCTTTATACAGAAACCGGGTTTGATTATAGTTTCAGGGTGACAAACTGTAATATGGCAGATCATAGCCATATTGTTGAAAGTGATCTCTATCCCTGTGCTGGTGGTGCCTGTGGAGATAACGACCCCGGGTGCTGGTACGGAAAAGCGGATTACTGTACCGGTACAGGGTGCGGCAATGATTTAGGCGGTGGTAAGACTGATAAATACTTATGCAATTACCCTGGTGCGCTAGCAGCATGTCATGAATTAAACTACCCTGATCCCGCACAATACGGAGAGGGCTGCAGTGATGGTAAATGCACAAAAAACTCAACAGGCTGGCGCTTACCGACGGAGGATGAATTGGTTATATTTATTACTAAATTTGAGGATCTTGGACTTTGCGATTTCTACTCCCCGCCGAAGTGCCATCAGTATCCTGGCTGTAAGGGTTCGACCGATAATCAGTGCAACCCGCAAGCAGTGAGGGCGTTAGAGCTGCCTAATCAGTCTCTATACTACGGATCCCTCCATTATGTCTTGAACGGTCCGTATTATGATGGTACCCAGTACGCGTTTTCTGTCCGGTGTGTCAGGAGTTTACTTTAAGGAGCAAACAAAAAGAATTTACTTATTAAGAGCCGAAATAACAGGCAAGATTTTAGCCGGTATTCAATTGCCCCGGGGTTACATATACGTAAAAACTTTTTCAACTTTCCTTAGCAATTCAAACTCGAGTTGCTAATTGCATAGTTATATCCCGGTTTTGGGCTAATTGGCGACTCGAGTAATTCAAGTCTTTTTATTTTGGCAAAAATTTCTTATAATAAATTATAAAATTTAATTATAAAGAAAAAACAAAATCTTAACATAATAAGAAAAAGCCTTTGTGATACCAGCTCAAATTAATTTTACAAATAGGTAATAACCGGTTTTGCTTTAATCCTCTGAAAGGTCGGTTAATTAAAGTTTTTAACTGATGAACCGATAAAATATATTAAATAGTGATTAATTAAGCCGGATTGAAAACCTTTACGAGAGCTATAAAAAACAGAGGATAAAAAGAGGGGCCAGGCTAAAATGCGCTCTAAAAAAAACAAGAAAAAACTTATAATAGCTATTTTTCTGGGAGTGATAGCCACTTTTAGCTTGTTTAACTCAATGAATAGCCAGAAAGCTGTTATAAACGAACTTAACCAAAAACTCAAACAACAAAATAATTCACTTGCCGAGCTTAAAAAAAATCCGTTTAATAAAGATGAAAGGAAAGAAGAAGGCATTAAAGCTGTAATTGCCGCCAGTGATATTAAAGTAGGCGATACTATAGAACTTGGCATGATTGAGGTAAAAAACTTCGCTAAAGACGAACTGCCTCCAAATTATTTTAAGACCGACGCAATGGTAGCAGGTAAAGAAGCCGGAAAAAATATTTCAAAAGGAGCTTTTTTAACCTCAGCAGACATCAGGGTAATTGATGTTAACTCAATAGATATTCCAAATGATAGCCGCGCGGTTACAATCCCGGTTAATAAATTTAAAGGCCTGGCTTCTCATATAAAAGTCGGCTCAAGAGTTGATATTCTAAAGGTATCCACCCCTCCCGAGTTTATAGCGCAAAATATTAAGATAATATCCTTTGAATCCGGAAATTCCCAGCCGGCAAGGCGGAATCCCAATGATGCGGATACCGGCAAAATGACGGCAAAAATGGCAAGCGCCATAACTTTTCTGATTCCCATAGATATTGTTTCCAATGTGATTGACGCAATGATCAGGGGAAATCTTCAGATAATTACAAGAAACAATACTGACGATAGGCTGCTTTTAAGTGAATCACCCGAAACGATTGCGCCTTTACCGGAACCTCCCCCGATACCTCCGTCTGAGCAGGCAAATTTACCCGGGCCTGCCATGCCTGAACCTGATCCTCAACAAGTAGAAATTATAAAAGCAAGCAGTGTAACAACCATGGAAATAAAACCAGAGCCAATTCAGCTAAGCAATGAAAAAAATGATGATTTATCCGATGAAAAATTAAGAGAACTATTGGATATGGTTAATTAAGAGGGCTTATTAATGAGCAAATCAATTAAAAAAATAAATAAAATATTTTTCGCGTCAGTTACCATACTGGTGTTAAGCTTTATTAATTCCGGCTTTGCTCAGGGAGCGCCGGAAATTCGAGAATTGGGCCCTGATTTTCTTGATATTGACCAGAGTATAATTGATCCGAAAAACGATTTAATTTATAGCTCGGATAAAATTATAGAAAATTCAGAAAATTACGGCAATGATAATGACAGGGAAATAATTAACGCGCCAACCTTAAAAGGCGGGATTTCAGAACTAAGGGCAATTGTCGGCAAGTCCCAAATAATCAGGTTTGATGAACCTGTAAGAAGAATCTCCATAACCAAGCCCGAACTTGTCGATATGATATTTCTCTCTCCAAAAGAAATAATTATGAACGGGAAAGTAGGTGGAGAAACCACTGTTATTATCTGGGGAAAAGACAAAGATCCCGTATTTTTTAACCTGTTTGTTGAAAATAGCAATATTAATTTTGTAAAAGAAGTTAAAAAAGTTGCGCCTAATGAAGATATAGAAATTGACTTTATAGATTCCGGCAACGATATCGGATTACAGGTAGTCCTGTCAGGCAAAATTTCCTCTTCAATCGTTAAAGGAAAAATTAATAAAATTGCCGGCGCTTACGGTTATTCAATTGTAGATTTAACAGAAACACTGCAGCCACAGGTCATGCTTGAGGTAAAAGTAGTTGAATTGAGTACAAGTAAAGGTAAAAGCAAAACTTATGAATTTAAAAAAGGTGTTCTTGAATACATAAATGACTATGAGTCATTAAGCGGTACGGATTATTATGACACAGGAAGCTCCAGTGAAGAGGATCTGAGCGCAGACAGCTTTTTAAAGGCGCTCTCATCTGACCTGCTTAGCGGGAATAACTTTTCAGGTGGTGTTTTGCAATTATGGAAAGTATTTCCGGATATGGAGCTTAGCACAGTACTAAATATAGGCGAGTCTGAAGGACTCGTAAAAGTAATTTCAGAACCTAGAGTTATGGTAGTAAACGGCCAGGCAGCAAGCTTTACATCAGGAAGCGAAGTCCCGATACCATCGGGAGTTGATGAGCTGGGAAACCAGCAGTATGAATATACAAACGTTGGCACAACCATTAATATAACCCCCACCATCCTGGAAGAAACAGAAAGGATTTTTCTGGATATAACCGCCAGCATAAGTGAAATTGACAATGCTATAAGCACGTCAGCCGGACCAGGGTTTAATACCAGGAACGGGACAACAAAAGTGGAAATAGCAAATAACCATACAACAGTAATAACGGGGTTGGTACGTAAGAGTGAAACCAAGACAATGGATAAATTTCCTTTCCTTTCCAACCTTCCTGTCATAGGAGAAATCTTTGACAGCACATCAGCATCCAGCGACGAAACAGAACTTATGATATTTGTGACCGCTTCAATAGTAAAGGCCAATCTGGCAAGAGGGGAGTAAAATGAACCAGCTGCAAATGGTAGTAATTGACGCGGATGAAGCTTCAAGAAACAGTGTAATAAAGTTTATTGAAGAATTAGGCTTTATTGAATTGATTGGTGATTTTGAAAATATGCTGACCGCCTATGATGTTATTATGCAGGCAAGACCTCCCCTGGTATTTTTTGACTTAACAGAAAACGTAGACCTTGCACTGGATACAATAGAAAAAATCACGTCAGTTCATAAAAATATATTCATATTTGCGGCTTCCCATAATATAGACGCTGATCTTGTAATCCAAACAATGAGGGCAGGCGCAAGGGAATTTTTAACCAAACCCGTCGTAAAAGATGACTTTTACAGGGCCTTAAAAAAATCAAGAAATATTTTAAAACAGGAACAAGACTCTACCGAGGGCAAAATTTATTCAATTTTTAGCAATAAAGGCGGCATAGGAAAAACTTCCATAGCAACAAACCTTGCATTACAACTGACAGAGCTGACAGGAGAAAGAGTCTGCCTTATAGACCTTAATCTTCAAATGGGAGATATTGCAACTTTTCTGGACATAAACCCTTCTTTTGATATAGCCTATGTTATAACCCATCTTAGCAGGCTTGATGAGTCGTTTTTGCATAGTTCTCTTGAGAAATACAAGGATAAAGACCTGTTTATACTGGCAGATCCCCCCGATATTGAGCAAGCGGAAGAAATTTCCGCTGACGATATCAGCTCACTTTTAACCTTTCTGAAAACAATGTTTGGCTACATAATAATTGACACCAGCAGCAGTTTCGACGTTAAAACGCTTACCTGCCTTGATATATCAGATTATATTTTCCTGGTATTGATGGTGAACCTGCCGTCTATCAGAAACTGCCAGAAATGCCTCAGCTTGTTTAAAAGGCTTGAATATGACGAAGATAAAATCAAACTCATTGTAAACAGGTATGTAGAAGACGATGAAATAACGGTAGAAGACGTTGAAGAAGCCTTAAACCATTCAATATTCTGGAAAATACCGAATAACTACTTTTCCCTTATGTCTTCAATTAATAAAGGAGTTCCAATTTCTGAGCTGGAACCAACCTGCGATGTAAGCAGGAATTTTACCAGGCTTGCGGAAGAATTGAGCGGCGTGGCTGTACCTCATCTTGAAGAACAGGAAGAAAATGATAGTCTCTTATCAAAAATTGATATTGATGCAATAAAAGAAAAGCTAATAGAGCTGAATTTACCGGTGGTAAATAAATTTATAAAACAACAGGAGCAGTAATTTTACAAAACTATAAAGGAGAGAACTCTTATGTCTCTAAAAAACAGGCTTACAAGACCAGGACCCGGCGGGCCGGGAGGGTCAGGAGGGCCTGCCGGAATTCAAAAGGCAGCTCCTTCAACTGAGCATAATAAATTTATAGAAATGAAAGATAAAATCCACCTTTCATTGATAGAAAAGATTAATTCTCTTGCCACATGGGAGGAATTTTCCCCACAGGAGCAGGACGATTTTATAAGAACGTATATAGAAAAAAGAATTGCGGCTGAATATGGTGGAGTTCCTCTTACTTCCGCGGAAAAAGATAAAATTATAATGGATATAAAACAGGAAGTAAAAGGTTTTGGGCCGCTAGACCCTCTTCTTAAAGACCCCAATATCTCTGAAATTATGGTAAACGGATATAATAATGTATACGTTGAAATGAACGGAAAAATAAAAAAAGTGCAGTCCTACTTTAAAGACAACAAGCACCTTTCTAACATTATAGAAAGGATTGTATCAAAAGTGGGAAGAAGGATAGATGAGACGTCCCCGATGGTTGACGCCCGTCTGCCTGACGGCTCAAGGGTAAACGCGATTATCCCTCCGCTGGCAATTGATGGGCCGTCTCTCACTATCAGGAAGTTTAAAGCTGATGCAGCAACAATGCAGAATTTGCTTTTCTGGGGCTCAATGACAGTGGCAATGGCGGAAACCTTAAAAGCGGCAGTTACAGCAAGGTTAAACATAGTTATTTCCGGAGGTACGGGTTCCGGTAAAACAACGCTTTTAAACAGTATGTCAGCTTATATTCCGGAAGATGAAAGAATCGTAACGATAGAAGATTCAGCGGAACTCTCTCTCCAGCAGGATCACGTGGTAAGGCTGGAGACCAGGCCTCCAAGTATTGAAGGGACAGGAGCAATTCATGCCAGGGACCTTGTTAAGAACTCCCTGAGAATGAGGCCGGACAGGGTAATTATCGGGGAATGCCGGGGAGCTGAAGCCCTTGACATGCTCCAGGCGATGAATACCGGTCATGACGGGTCTTTAACCACAGTTCACGCAAACTCCCCGCGGGACGCGTGCAGCAGGATGGAAACACTTGTTATGTTTGCGGGAGTAGACCTTCCTGAAAGGACAATCAGGCAGCAAATCGCTTCAGCTGTACACCTGATAGTCCAGGCAAGCCGTCTTAATGACGGAAGCCGGCGTGTTACATACATTACCGAGCTATTAGGCATGGAAGAAAATACCATAACTATGCAGGATATCTTTAGATGGGAACAATACGGGACTGAAGAAGACGGAAGGGTTATCGGATGTCACGTTTCAACGGGAGTCCGGCCGAATTTTCATGAAAAATGTAAGGCTAAAGGCATTAAACTCCCTGCCGATATTTTTGATACCAATGCCCCGGTGGTTTATATGTGTAAAAATCCTCCCAACGTCCGAACCGGCGAGAGAAATAACAATACGAACCGACCCGGCATGGGAGCGCAAAAAGATAATAAAAGCGGCGGGGAAGCCATTGATTCCTTCCTCAAAAAAAGACAACAAATGAAAAAAAGATAAATATGAAAAAATTAATTTAAAGGTAAATTTAAATGGTTGAGTTTATTTCAATATTAATTTTAGTAGGCACAATTTTTACAGTTATATATTTGTTGTTTTTTGAAGAAGAAATGGATTCTTCAATTCAAAAACGTTTACTGGATATTAAAAAAAGCAGGGATGGCGGCACAGTAGAAGAAAGTCCTTCATCTAACAAAATATATGAAGCTCTCGAAAAAAGAGAAAAAGCAAAAAAATTAAACGTGCTGGAAATGCTAAAAGAGCAGTCAGAGTATAAAATTCCTATTCTGGGATTATTACTCGGCAGGTTTAAATTTACCGAAACCATAAAAAACCAGATGAAAATGGCTGATGTGAAAATGCCTGTTGACCTGTTTTTTATGATAATAAACGTGTTAATCCTGCCATTTGTAGTTTTTTCACTGTTGTTAAATAATATTTTTATATTATTTACCGGTTTGATAGCCGGGAGTATTCCTTTTGTGATGCTCAGGATAAAATTCCAGGCAAGATTAAAGAGTTTTAGCTCACAATTCCCGGATTCCCTTGGTATAATTGCAAATTCCTTAAGGGCCGGTCATTCTCTTTTAGCGTCGTTTCAAATGGTTGCAAATGAAAGTCCGTATCCGGTAAATAAGTTATTTAAAACGGTCTCTGATGAGATATCCCTTGGTAGGGAAGTAAGAGAGGCATTGCAGGATATGAACAACCATATGCCCGGGAGCGAGGATTTAAAATTCTTTGTAACAGCGGTACTCATACAAAAAGAAATTGGCGGTAACCTGGCGGAAATTCTTGATACATTAAATTTTACAATCCGTGAACGGGAGAAAATTCACGGATTAATAAAAACGCAAACATCCCAGGCCCAATTATCCGGAATAGTTCTCGGGCTTGCGCCTGTTGCTATAGCAGGCCTCGTAGCTTTGATAAACCCCGCGTATATGGAGCCTTTGTTCAATACCCAGATGGGCAACTTTGCCCTTTTTACGGCTTTTACAATGTCTCTTACGGGATTTTTAATAATTCGCAAAATAACTCAAATACGTGTTTAACTTAATTTTCCGGACGTGAGGAATCTGTAAAAATGGAATTTATTTCTCTTTTAATAATGGTTTCAACAATAATTTATGTATTATATGAATTTTCTGTTGAGGAAATAGATGAGAACGTTTCCAGGAGGTTAAAGGAATATTCTCCCGTATTATCCGAAGAAGAACAGCAAAAAAAAGATGAAGAGATTTCCTCAGAGTTTATCAGGGAATCCCTGAGAAAAATTTCTCAAAACATTATTAACAAATCCAAAAATATTATTACCCAGAAACAGCTGCTTGCTGAAGCAGGCATGGCCAGTGATGATGAATCTTTTGTAAATCAT
Source organism: Candidatus Gastranaerophilales bacterium (assembly GCA_028281965.1). GTDB lineage: Bacteria > Cyanobacteriota > Vampirovibrionia > Gastranaerophilales > UBA9971 > JANQEB01. The sequence continues at coordinate 5,973 of JANQIY010000003.1, read as the reverse complement.
ATGTCTAAAAAATTAATGTATGCCATATTTTTGGGATTAACAGGAGTTTGCCTTGCTATTATTGGTGATGTTTCCCCTTTACATAGAATGATATTAATACTCTTTTTCCCTCTTGTAGGGTTCAGGTTTCCTGATATGAAAGTCAGAAAGGTAGCTAAAAACCGTGCGGAAGAGGTGACCTACACTCTTCCCGATGCGATTGACCTTTTAAGCGTATGTGTTGAAGCGGGCTTAGGCCTGGATTCGGCAATAACCAGGGTCGCCAATGAGCAGGAAACGTCATCTCCTGTATTGGCGCAGGAATTCAAGAGGGTAGGAAGAGACGTTGTAGCCGGTATTTCTCGTGCGGATGCGCTTAAAGCTCTTGCCAGGAGAAACGGTTCTCCTGAATTAAGGTCTTTCATAGGTCTTTTAATCCAGTCTGACAGGCTGGGAACAAGTGTTTCACAGTCTTTAAAGGTATATTCAGATTCCTTAAGGGTAAGAAGAAGACAAAGAGCGGAGGAATTAGCCTCAAAGGCAAGTATTAAAATGACTATACCACTGGTGCTGTTTATTTTGCCGGCAACGTTTATAGTAATTATGACACCTGCTGCTCTTGGGATTATGAAAACATTTATGGGCGGGCCTTAAACCGGTTTTAAACAAGATTAAATTATGCGGTGGTCTTTACCAGAAAATCAGGTTTTTACAATTCTGTCGATGTTTCGGTATTGAATGGCCTCTGCAATATGAACCGACGCTATATTTTCACTTTGTTTCAAATCAGCAATAGTCCTTGCTAATTTTAAAATCCTGTCATAAGACCTGCCGGAGAGGTTAAACCGTGTAATTGCGGTTTTCAGCAATTCTTCCGATGCCGGTTCCAGCCGGCAGTATTTCCTTACCTGTTTTGGGGACATCTGGGAATTGGAAACTATTTTTTCGTCCTTAAACCTATTTATCTGGATATTACGGGCTTTGACAACCCGCTTTCTTATGTCTGCGGAGCTTTCTCCTGATGGTTTTTTATTTAAAAGCTCTTCTTCCGAGAGCCTTGAGACTTCAATCTGAAGGTCAATCCTATCCAAAAGAGGCCCTGAGAGCCTTGACCAATAACGTTTTATCTGAAAATCCGAGCAAACACAGGCTTTTTTGGAATCCCCAAAAAAGCCGCACGGGCATGGGTTCATCGCCGCTAATAACATGAAATCAGCGGGATATTTAATACTCACCTGCGCCCGGCTTATGGTGACAACGCCGTCTTCAAGGGGTTGGCGCAGGACTTCCAGTACCTGCCGGGGAAATTCCACGACTTCATCAAGAAAAAGCACGCCCCTGTGAGCAAGGCTGATTTCACCCGGCCTGGGGTTTGAACCGCCGCCTATAATCCCCACCGCTGACGCGGAATGGTGAGGCGACCTGAAAGGTCTGCTTGATACAAGCGGCTGGTCTTTTTCCAGCAGTCCGGATATGCTGTAAATCTTGGTTAATTCCATTGCCTCTGAGTATTCAAGCGGGGGCAGGATTCCCGCAAAACACTTGGCAAGCAGTGTTTTGCCGGATCCCGGAGATCCGGCCATAACAATATTATGCCCGCCTGCCGCCGCAATCTCCAGCGCCCTTTTTGCTTTCTCCTGGCCTTTTACGTCTTTAAAATCATATACAGAAGCTTCATTTGAGAGTTGGTTCAGGTATTTGCAAACATCAACGCTGTACGGCTGTATATTGAAATCCGAAATTTGCGGCGGGTTAAGAAAGTTCACCACTTCCATAAGGTTTTTTACCGGGTAAACTTTAATATTTTCTGCAAGTGCAGCTTCATTTGCGTTTTCATAAGGGACCACCATTTTTGTAATCCCTGACGCAGCAAGGCTTATAACAGTAGGCAGGACTCCATTAACGGGCCTTATCTTGCCGTCAAGGGATAATTCCCCGATAAAAGCAATATCTTCAAGCTTACCAACCTGTATTTCCCCCGCGGAAATAAGTACTCCAACTGCCATAGGAAGATCAAACCCTGAACCTTCTTTTTTAACATCGGCAGGGGCGAGGTTTACCACGATTTTTTTTGTTGGGAAAACATAGCCCGAGTTTTTTATCGCTGAGCGGATTCTTTCTTTAGCTTCGGATACAGCGGTATCAGGAAGTCCGACTATGGTAAAACCGGGAAGCGTTGCGCTGATATCTGTTTCAACAGTAATTTTATATCCTTCAATCCCGGTGGTTGCGCCTGTGTATACATTTGAAATCATTATTCGAGCCGTTTTCCAGAAATCCAATAAAAATATTTTATAAAAAAAGAGTAATATTGTATAATTTGGAATGTTAATTGTTAAGATATAACAAAATAAAATTTTACAATTTACTATTGCACTGACCGATTAGTTATTAAGATCTGTCATCCCGGACTTGATCCGGGATCTGACAAGTAAGCATTTTAAGCGACAATTTAAACCACCAGGATGCTGAAACAAGCATGACAAACCCCCTTAATTAAGCGGTCACTGCACTAGCTTCTTAAAAAATCAGCTAAAAATTCGTTTAAGTTTAAAGGAAAAGTGAATGGTCAGCCTGGAAGAGCTTGTTGAAACTTATAAACAAAAATTTTCTGACTCGAAACAGGAAGAACAATATAAAAACGAGGTAATTGAACCGGAAATAATTAAAATTTTTAATGAGCAGTTTAGTAAAATTTTTAAAAATATTATTGAAATAATTAATCAAAAACTAAACCAAAACGTGATAAATTATAAATCAGAAGGAAAAAACAGGTTTTCAATTGAGGGAAAATTTCATAGAATAATATTTCAAAAGGGCAAAACCGAAATAATAAATAACCTGGTCTGTGTTAATATTATTCCACTATGTACCTGGAAAGGAGTTACCAAGCATTTAGGCCCTATATCGTTTGTAAAAGACCCGGAAAATAACAGGATAGAGTGGGATTTGCCGGTGGGTTCAGTAGAAGTTTACGTAAAGACCCTTTTGGGCAAAATAGCGGAAGACGAAGATTTATGTATGTAGAAAACAGCTTAAAAACCGGAAAGAACTATGTTTATAGAAAAAATTGAACAAAATACAGTAAAAGTAAATTTTTATGCCAGTGAAGAGGAAATTTACATAGGAGACCTGATTAAAATAGGCTCTTCAGGACAAAAAGGCATTATAGGACAGGTAGTGAAGATAGAAAGTCCTGAAAATAACCAGGATTACAATACAGCAACGTCTAAAATCCTGTTTACAGTGGAGACTTCGGGGAAATTGACGGAATGGCAGGGAAATGCTCCCGGGACCGGTTTTATAGTTGATAAAGTGACGCCTGATGAATTTTTAACCATAACTAAGACAGGTAATGTTGAAAATCCTGTTTTTTCAGGACAACTGTCGTGTTATCCGGAAATTACCGTTAATCTTGAAGCAGCTTTCCTTGAAACCTCTTCTGTTATTGTTGCTGATAAAGAGTCGCAAAAAAATGAGTTTTTAGAGCTTTTTGCCGTTAATTTATCGGAAAAAAACGCAAAAGTTGTCTTAATTGATTACAACGGCGATTTCGTGGAAGATGAAGAAGTTACGGTGTTAAAGGCAGGAGAGGATGTTAAGCTGCCTTTTGACCTGAAAGGGATTGAAGTACTTTATGATAAGGCTTTATCAGGGGTTTCCAGCGAAATTAGAGCGGGTATAGAAAACATTTTTTCTGAAATAGAGGATTACTTAACTTCTAAAAAAGCAAGTTTTCTTCCGTTCAAGATGTTTGTAGATGCCGTGAATACTGAAAATCAGGAAAACAAACTGCCTGAGCTGGACTTGTTAACCAATAGCCTTTCTAAACTGCATAAAAAAGGAGTTTTTGCAGATAGTCAAAAAGAGATAATAAATATATTCAGCTCTATTAATGACAATAATCTTGTAATACTTGACTTGTCCGATATCGACAGGGAATGGAAACCCTTTTTTGTGGATTCTATTATCAGGCTTAACAAGGAAAAACTAAAAAGAAAATTTTTCCTGTTAATGGATATAGACAAGTATAAAGACTTTGACAATCAGCAAAGCACTGATGTTGCGGAGAAAATATTTAATTATGGAATAAAAAGCGGTATCAGGCCGATTGTTTCAGTTTCTCATCATTCTGAATCCTTACTTCCATTGTACTCTGAAGCTGAAAATGTTTTTATTTTCCAGCCTCAGAGTGAGTCAATGTTAACCGGGTTTGCTCCTTATTTGCCAAGACTCGGTCTTTCTGAAGTGCTTGTATGCGGAAAAGTTACTAATAGAGTACCTTTATATATAAAATTACCTGTATATGACAAACAGGAAGACGGTTTTTTCAATACCGGCAGCCTTGCCCGCGAAACCCGGTTGGAATTCGGCTCAAGTGCCGGACCTGAGAAAAGCGTTGCAAAATCACCTCCCGTAATTGAAAAACAGGCTGAGCAGGCTGTTGAATCAATTGAAAAAACACGGGAAGTTTCGGACGAGCCTGACAGGCTTGAAAAACATAAACCTTTCCCTGACCACAAAAATGAACGTGGGCAGGTTTTAGAGCCTGCTGTACAGAACCTGGAAAGTACAGGGGAAAATTATGAGGAGCATGAGGAAGCAGCTGAAGACCGGCTTGATGAAGAACCTCAATCCCGGGACGAAAGTTCCCTTGATTACGCAGAGGCGGCAGATGACGATGAATACTACGAATCCGAAGAGTCTGAGGATGAAAACGCCCTCGATTACGTAGAGGAAAGCGAAGATGAAACGGAATATGCCTCTCCAGCCGCAACCCCGGAGAATAACGAAGAGTTTTCCGACAATGATTTAAGAGATTTCATGGACTATGACGAAAATGAAGATTCTGGTGAACATGAAGCGGAGGACGATGAATACTACGAATCCGAAGAATTTGAGGATGAAAGCGCCCTCGATTACGTAGAGGAAAGCGAAGATGAAACGGAATATGCCTATCCAGCCGCAACCCCGGAGAGTAACGAAGAATTTTCCGACAATGACTTAAAAGGTTTCATGGACTATGACGAAAACGAAGATTCTGATGAACATGAAGCGGAGGACGATGAATACTACGAATCCGAAGAATTTGAGGATGAAAGCGCTCTTGATTACGCCGGGGAAGCAGAGGACGATGAATATTACGAATCCGAAGAGTTTGAAGATGAAAGTGCTCTTGATTACGTAGAGGAAAGCGAAGATGAAACTGAATATGCTTCTCCAGCCGCAACCCCGGAGAATAATGAAGAGTTTTCCGATAATGATTTGAGAAACTTTATGGATTTTGATGATGATGATGAAGATTTTGAAGAAGAAAATAACCGGGTTTTGCCTGAACATCTGGGAATGGAAGAAGAACCCGCAGAAGAAGTTTCCTCAGCGCCTGTAAGAAAAACCTCCCCAAAACCCCGGCCAAGAAAAATGAAGCCGCTTAAAAATGAAACTACTGATGTACCGCCTACTTCTAACCTGCCGGTTTACGATGTTCCCGGAAATGACAGCGGCGCAAGTCCTGATGATTTGCGGGAAGGTGATAAAGTCAGGCACAAAAAATACGGGATCGGCACTATAAAAAAAGTCATCGGCTACAGTGAAAAAAGGTTGTGCAGCATACAGTTTGAGGATGTCGGAAGAAGGCTTCTTGATCCTAAAATAGCGGAACTTGAAAAAATCTAGACGATTATTGCCGGCCTTAAGGTTGCTTTTTAAAGGGATTTTATTTTCTCTCTTGCGGCAGCGGGAGCACAGCCTCATTCATGAAGCCGCTGCTCACCTCCAGGGCGGGCCGGGTGGGAATGAGTTACGCAAAACCTCCAACGAAAACTAAAACGTTTCCGTTTCGGTTTTGCTTCACTTCCGCTTCGCAGGGACGTTTTAAGGAGTTTTGAAAAAATGTAATTAACCTCAATCTCTAATTAGCCAAAAGCCAGGATATGACTGAGCAATATTTGTTTGCGAAGCGGGAGCGTAAAATGGTCCGGCTTTGCCGGTCAT
>JANQIY010000355.1 GCA_028281965.1 Candidatus Gastranaerophilales bacterium | reverse complement strand
CAGCGAAATAGAATACCTGCTTATTGACATAGAAGTAATTTCAGAGCTTTTGGGGGTCTATATTGACAATAATGCCCAAGAGTTGAACCCTGATTGCCTGGTTTTTCTATCAGACAGCCTGCAAGAAAATATCAAAAAAATTAATGAACTCCTCATAAAATAAGATTAAATTTCTGATAGCGATACATAGGGCACATCAATATTGATTTACTCACTATCAAAAATTAAAAACCGGAGAGGGTGGGATTCGAACCCACGATGCAGTTGCCCACATAACACCTTAGCAGGGTGCCGCCTTCAGCCACTCGGCCACCTCTCCTTATTTCTGCAGTAAATAATTTCCTGAGACCAAGTAAAGTTTAGCATAAAGAAAATTCCTTAGACAAGATTCAAAATTTCAAAATTTTGAATCTTGAAACCACTTCTTGTAAATTTGTTCTTCTATAAAATCACATATGGTAAAATTTAAAAATATTGTTATCGAGGATAGATATGAAAATACTGGTTCTTCATGGTCCAAACCTTAACCTTCTTGGCAAAAGGGAGCCTGACAATTACGGGAGCGCAACTCTTGAGGAAATTAACCGGGGTTTAAGCCTTGTTGCGGAAAAATCAGGCGTTGAACTTGAAATTTTCCAGTCTAACTCAGAAAGCGAACTTGTAGATAAAATCCAGCAGGCGGTTGAAAATTTTGACGGGATTCTAATTAACCCTGCCGCTTATACCCATACCAGTATTGCTCTAAGGGATGCGGTACTGGCGGTAAATAAACCCTGCGTGGAAGTTCACCTTTCCAATATCCACTCCCGGGAAGATTTTCGAGCAAAATCCTACCTGGCTGACGTTTGCGCAGGTCAAATTTGCGGATTTGGCCAGGATAGCTACTTTTTAGGGTTACAGGCCCTCATTAATCTTTTAAAAAATAAACTATAATTATGAAAAATTTTCTAAAAATTTTAATAATTTTCTTAATTCTCTTCCTACTTATTTTTGCCTGGGGAGTTTGGAAATATAAACCTATTTTAGTAACAGGCCTTTTCCAGAGTCAGGATAATTCCAGGGAATTTTACGGGAAAGCGAGGGATTTGCAGCTTAATAACGAGCTTAAGCAGGCATATTACACCTATGGAAAGATTTCCGCCAAATATAAACTTTATGATATAGCATTGTATCAACAGGCAGACTGCGCCGCAGGCATAGAAGACGAAAAAACAGCGATCGAAAAATATAAAAAAATACTAAAATCCTATCCCCAAAACCCCGTAGCTCCGGTTGCAAGCTATAGTCTCGGCCAGGCATACATAAGGCTTGGAAAAAACCTCGAAGCAGAAAAGCAGTTTTTATCAACCCTTGAAAACTATGCAGGCACAGACTACGCAATAGGCAGCTTTTATTACCTCGGGGAAATAAATAAGAAAAAAAATCCTGAAATAGCCGCTCAATACTGGATAAAATACATAGCCCTGGCGCCTTCGGGAAAATTTACCCTGGACTGCTATGAAGGATTAAAGTCAATAAACCGTAAATTTGATGAAAAAGACAAACTCCACGTGGGGATCGCTCTATTTATGCAGCAAAAATACAAAGAAGCGCTTGATTACCTTAACCAGCTCCCCAAAAACGAAACATGGTACTATAGAGGGCTCTGCCATAAGTATCTTGGACATAAAAACACCGCTTTAGCCATATTTAAAAAAGCGATTACCGACTATATAACCGACGATACCCCGGGCGCAAAAGTAAGAAAAGCAATGCAGGCTTATGTTGAACTCAGCTATGGGACCCGTTATCAAAGCTGGTCGAATATTCTTCACTGGACGGCCCGGCAAAAGGATTTTGCCCTTTACAATAAATCCCTGCTGCTTTCTCTTAAAAAAGCCCGCAAAATTTATGAAGAAATTTATGAAAAGTACCCAAACGGAAATTATGCCTCGGAATCCCTCTGGAACCTCCTATGGTATGAATATGACCGTGAAAACTACGATAAAGCCATAGAATACGGCGAAAAACACATAACTACTTATGAAAATACAAACGCGTCCCCGGCTGTTTATTTCTGGATGGGAAAAACTTATGAAAAAAAGGGAAATAAGAATAAAGCTAAAAACTTCTATAATGCGGTTTTAAAAAGGTTTCCCGATAATTACTATGCTTTCAGGGCAAACGGGAGATTAAGCGCCCTTACCGGAAAAACAGACCCGAAGTGGATAACTTCCCCTTCCAACAGGCTTCCGGTTGAAGGGGAAAAACTGCAATTCCCCTATTCTTACAGGGAAATAGCCGGTAAATACGGGGAAAAGATAGCTGAGCTGGTTTATCTTAAAGATTACGATACGGCGATGCTTTTTATGCCCGAGGATTCTTTTCTGCAGAGCTGGATAAAGCTTGAAAAAGGCGTTTTAACAAGCTCTATTGTATCCGCAAGAAACGGCATGAAATCCCTTTTAAACAAACCCGCAAACAAAGACCCCAAATGGAAGCTGATATATCCCATATATTATCCCGAGCTGATAAATAAAAACGCTGAATTAAACGGCCTTGACCCGGCCCTGGTAATTTCGCTGATGAAAGAGGAAAGTCATTTTAACCCGTTTGCCGTCAGTTCATCGAATGCTCGGGGACTGATGCAGGTTTTGCCCTTTACCGCAAAGGATATTGTCAGGTGGAAAGCTCTAAGTTCCTGTAACTACAATGAATTATTTGACCCGGAAACCAATATAAGAATAGGTACAGCTTATTTAAGCTATACAGAGTACGTTTTCAACGGAAATACAATGCTTGCGGTTGCCGCCTACAATGCAGGCCCAACTGCCGTGCAAACCTGGTTAAATCGCTTATCAAATAATGATTTTGACAGATTTGTCGAGAATATACCTTACAACCAGACCAGAAGATATATTAAAAAGGTGTATGGATCATACTGGAATTACAAAAGAATTTATGAATTTGAATGAAGGTTATTATGACAGATGAATTTACAAAAATAAAATTGGAAAAAATTGATTATACAGGTAAAATTATCCTTAACAGCCCGGAAACACTAAATATTATTGAAAAAAACACATTTGTGGAAATTAATGAAGCCCTTAACCGGTTTGAATCAAGCGATGTAAAAGTAGTTTTAATAACCGCATTTTGCGGGACATCCAAAAAAGGTAAAAAAGTGTTTTCCGCAGGAGTTGACCTGAAAAAATATAATGAAAAAATTGAAATGGCAAAACTTTCTCCTGAAAGATTCAAAGGAGAATTAAAAGCTGCAAGGGGACTGCTTTCAAAGATAGAGAAATACAATAAACCGGTTGTCATTGCGATTGACGGGTTTATAACAGGCGGTTTTTTTGAACTGGCACTTGCATGCGATATAATTTTGGTTTCGGAATCCGCGCTTATGAGCCTGAATGAAGTTAACATAGGCCTGATACCCGGCTATGGCGGGATACATAGATTGCTAAGACTTTTCGGAAGAAACAGGGCTATGGAAATAATTGCAACCGCAAGGCAAATTACCGCAAAAGAGGCTTTTGAGATGGGCCTGGTTTCAAAAGTATTTAAAAATAGGGAGTTCAATAAAAAGATTCATGAATATTGCAGTGAGCTTGCAACTAAGCCGGCAAATGCGTTTTATCTTGTAAAAAATACCTTATCAAGGGTTTTGAATGGTGAAAATATTGAAGAAGTTGAGATTGAAAACTTTTTAAAGGCAATATGCTCACCTGAGGCGGAAAAGAGTGTTGAGAAGTTTTTAAAAAACTAACCACTTTAATATACATGGATTAATTTCTTAAAACGCCCAAGCGTTGATGTCAGGGTTTTCGCAGCGAAGCGGGAGTGAAGCAAAACCGAAACGGAAACGTTTTAGTTTTCGTTGGAGTTTTTGCTTCAATCATTCCTACCCGACCCGTCCTGAAGGAGGGCAGCGGCTGCATGAATGAGGCTGTGCTCCCGCTAATGCAGAGCCGCCGTCTCTTTTTTATAAATTTTAAGGAATTTCGAATCAGTCGTAAGGACAGCGGAAAAAATTCTTCGGCACCGGGTGGCTAAGAATTTTTGTAAGGAATAAAGAAAAAATTCTTACACATCGTGTCATGCCGCACTTGAGAAGCCTGCCCCGTGCTTGACACGGGGGCATCTATCCGGCAAACATAA
>JANQIY010000353.1 GCA_028281965.1 Candidatus Gastranaerophilales bacterium | reverse complement strand
AGGGAAGCGAGACCAAAGAAAAAATTGGGTGGGTGGAGGGAGAATGAATTTTTGAAAATTTTAAAAACACTTAAGTTTTTATTGTTTACTCCTTATAGGTTTTTCATCATTTCCTCAACTTCTTCTTTCCCGTTTTCATAATACTTTTCTTCCTCGGGACTCAGGTGTTTTAACAACCGCAAAAACTCTCCCGCATGTTCTTTTTCTTCGTTTGCTATGTCAAGAAGCACTTTTTTAGAAAGCTCATCGTCAATTGAGTCATGTAACTGCATATAAAACTGAATAGCTTCGTATTCAGCGGCTATATTATATCTTATTGCTCTTATCAGTTCGCCTTTTGTTAACTTTCTGTCTGAGTTTTTTACTATAAATGGTGATCCAAATTCCGGCATAAAAAATCCTTTTTTTTTCTACTAATGCATAGTTAAGTTAATTTGTCAGGGTTTTTCAAAATGCCCACCCACCGCCCTAAAGTGGTGGAAAAGGCTTCGCCTGCCAAAATGCGGATAGCCCCGCCTGCTTCGCCTGCTAAAATGCGGATAGCCCCGCCTGCTTCGCCTGCTAAAATGCGGACAGCCCCGCCTGCTTCGCCTTTTCAAATCCGTATACACTTTGAAAAACCCTCGTAAACAAAATTATTCATACAAAATTAACTTAACAGGGTACTAAACTTATATAAATCTAAAAAAACACACTGGTGAAATCCATTCTGCAATCAGGCATATTTTAGGTCAGTATAATTTTTTTAAAGTTAATATATATAAGACATTTTTCATCAATAGTGATAAAATATACTCAATAATCGGTTCAGTTTTCTTGTATACTTTACAAATTAAAGAAGTATTGGTTTTTAGTTTTAAATCCTGCAGGAAATATTTATGTAGTTCGGGATAGTTTTTTTATATCAGCAAGGAGAAATAATTTTGGACAATGAAATTAACGTTGATGAACTGTTAAAACGGCTTCTTGAAGAGGAGGAGTTTGTAAGAAGCCAGACTCTTAACTATGATGAATACCTCCCGGAATTTATATCAAAAGCCGAAGAAGATCTGGAAATCATTGAAAGTTGCGCTATTGAGCTTGAAAGGGATATTGAAAACAGTGATATTATAAATAAAATGTTCAGGTCTTTTCATAACATAAAAGGCTCATCGGGGTTTGTAGGACAAAACGCAATTCAAAGAGTAGCCCACCAGACCGAAACTTTACTTGACGGGTGCAGGCAGGGGGCTAAACAGGTTACGGAACAAATTATCGATTTAATATTAAAATCAGCGGACTTAATAAAAAAAATTCTTGAAGATAATGATCTTAACAATGATGAAATGTTTCTTGACCAGGCATTTTTACACATACAAGACCTGCAGGAAGAAGAAAACAGTGGTGTTGAGGCAAAAGATGGAAGCAAAAACACGGTAATTAAAACAGAAGATTATAACCAATTTTTCGACGAATTTGCGGCAGAAGTAGGCAAAAACCTTGAAGAAGTTGAGGAAAAAGTTATTTCACTGGAAAAAGGCCCGGGCGATAAGACAGTTATTAACCATATATTCAGGTCTTTTCATACAATAAAAGGACTGGCAGGCTTTTCCGGGCAAACGCTTATTCAAAGAATTGCACATGAAATTGAATCCTTTCTTGATGGCTACAGGCAGGATGACATTCAAATAAACACGCAGGCTATAGGACTGATAACCGATACATCCAGACTGATCATAAAAATTTGCTCGGATATTAACCTCTTACAAAGCCCTGAGTTTATAGAACAAGTTTATATCCATATTCAAAAACTTGAAAATGAAAAAATGGTTATAGAAGACTATGAACCCGAAGAAGCGGAAATAGATGAAGAATGCTTTCAGGATTTTATTCAGGAAGCGTTTGAGCATATTGAAAATATAGAAATGAACCTTCTTAATCTTGAGAAAGAGCCGGAAGACCAGGAGATAATAAACTCTTTATTCAGGTCATTTCATACTATAAAAGGCCTTGCGGGATTTGTTGGGCAGTTATTGATAGGAAAAATTGCCCATCAAACAGAATCCTTGCTTGATGAATGCCGGAAAAAGACTTTTGTAGTTGATAAAAGTATAGTTGATATCATTTTAACCTCATCAGACTACATTAAAAAAATCTGTGAAAATAACGTTGTTTTAAAAAACAGGGATTTTCTTTCCGAAGTTAATTTTCATCTTCAAAACATATCCGTGGCAGAAAAAAATAAAAGCGGGGAAGCTGGAGCGCCATCACCGAAAATAGGGGAAATTCTCGTTGAAGAAAAGAAAATGACAAAAGACGAGGTTGATAAAATCCTGGAAAAACAAAAAGACCAGCCTGATATAAAATTTGGGGAGATTGCGGTTAAAGAGGGAAAAATTCAGTCAAAAGACATTATAAGCGCTGTCAGGACTCAAAATGCAAAAACTTCGCAAGCTGAAGACTATATGAGGATATCAACGGGAAAAGTCGACAGTCTTGTAGATATGGTAGGGGAATTGGCAATAACACAATCGCTTATAGAGCAGTTTGCAATACTTCAGCTTGGCTCAGACAGTGTTTTCGCAACAAATTTCAACAGAATGACACGGATAATCAGGGAACTCCAGGACCTGGCAATGTTCTTAAGAATGGTCCCGCTCAAATCTACTTTTAATAAAATAAGCAGAATAGCCCGTGATACAATTAACGAGCTTGGCAAGGACATTAATTTTTCCACGCTGGGTGATGAAACAGAGATTGACCGTGTGGTCACGGAAAAACTCCTTGACCCTCTTGTTCACCTGGTTAAAAACGCAATTTTTCACGGGGTAGAACCGGCTGAGCAAAGAACTTCATCAGGCAAGCCCGCACAGGGCAATATCCGGGTCAATGCTTATAATAAAAGGGGAAGCATTTATATAGAAATTATCGATGACGGCGGCGGGATAAACACGGAAAGGGTTTATCAAAAAGCGCTGGAAAAAGGGATTATAGACCCTAATAAAGATTACGGCGAAAAAGAAATCCAGGAATTTATAATGCTGCCCGGGTTTTCAACCGTAGACGTCGCAAATAATATATCCGGGCGTGGAGTTGGGATGGACGTGGTTAAGACCGAGATTCAAAAAATAGGGGGAAAAGTTGACCTGGCAAGCGAAAAAGGACAGGGCACCACCTTTATCCTTAAAATCCCGGTAAACCATGCCATAATGAATGGAACGGTTGTTGATATAGAGGGATCAAAGTACATTCTGCCCACGTTAAACGTAAAGCAGATTATCCAGCCCGAAGAAAGCCAGTGGGTTTATGTCCAGGGCAAAAAATCGATGGTAAGGGTCAGGGAAGACGTTATTCCGCTGATTTCCATCAAGGACTTATTTGAAAGAAATACTGAAGAAGAGCCAAGCCTGATAGTAATAGTTGAGCTTGATCAAAGATACAAAGCGATACCGGTAAGAAATGTGATAGGCAGGCAGGAAATCGTAGTGAAACCCGTTTGTGAAGAATTTACCGGCCTGCGGTTCATATCGGGAATGTCAATATTAAGCGACGGTCATGTTTCTTTAATACTTGACGTGGAAAACCTTTTTTCAGCAGAAGGGTTAAAGCTGTAAAACCTTGCAGTTCCTCGATTTTTTCTATTGTAAAAAATCCGGGTAAAAAAGTTAGCAAATATGTAATATAAGATGTCTTTAATATAAAATACTTTTTAAGGACAGGGAAAAAATTCTTCGGCGGCGGCTAAGAATTTTTGCAGCCTGCTTAATGCCGTATTCGGGGAGTAGTGCGGATTATACCCTATAAAATCCATAAAAAAGAAATCTTGGCGGTAAAAACGGATGAATTCAGGCTTATTAAACGGAAAAAAAGAAAAATACTGTCTGCAGCCGGGCTATATATTTGTAAGCAAAGAACCTCACCTGCTGACAGCAGCGCTTGGGTCCTGCGTTTCAGTTTGCATGTGGGACTCAGAACTTAAATTCGGGGGAATGAGCCACTATATCAAATCTTGTTCGTATGAAAAAGAAAAAACAGCAAAATTTGGAAACATTTCGATTAAGTATATGATTGAACTTATGAAAAAACTGGGCTCCAATAAAACAAATTTAAAGGCCCATATAGTAGGCGGGGCTGAAAATCCCAATGCCGGAAGCAATAATATAAGCAGGCAAAACATTGAAATAGCCGAAAAGCTCCTAGAAGAAAATAAAATTAAAGTAAAAACAGCCGACACCGGCGGCAAGATGGGAAGAAAAATAGTTTTCGATTCAGAAACAGGGGAAATCGTAATCTATAAGGTAAATAACATGAGAAAAAGTGACTGGTATAGCGATAGGAACGTTAACAGCTAACCACTTTGCAATGGTCAGAGGTTAAGTAGGTGGATAAAAATTGTGTCATTCCGAAATTGTTTCGGAATCTCAGGAGATACTGAAAGTGGATTGTCGGCAGAGGCTGTAAAGGCAGTTTTACTGGACTGGAATGCCGTTTAGAACAAAGAAAAAATTCTGGCGGTGATTAAATTCTAAGTGATAGATTATATTGGATAATAAAAAGCCTTGTAAGGAATAAAGAAAAAATTCTTACACATCGTGTCATGCCGCACTTGAGAAGCCTGCCCCGTGCTTGACACGGGGGCATCTATCCGGCAAACATAA
>JANQIY010000352.1 GCA_028281965.1 Candidatus Gastranaerophilales bacterium | reverse complement strand
TGCTTTTGTATGTTTAAAATTCTAAAACTTACATATATAGATAATATACAGGTATCTAATAATATTATTTTACATTGTACTTAATACCTAACCTGAATTACCGGTTAGCAAAAACCAATGATGTAATTGATAAAATCCGGCTAATTTATCGTAACTTTTTTACAGGATTTCCGTTTTTAAACTTTTATAAATTTTGTTAAAATATTTGTTTATTTTTTTCTGCAATTTTCGGTAGTCTCCCGATATCGTGTTGATAACTCCCGAAATGTCATTCCGAGGAAGCCTGCCCAGTGCTTGTGGATTGCTCGCAGAGAGTGATCGAATTTGTTTTTGTAAATAAAAGAAGGTTAAAATACTGTTAAGTGTTGATTGTTAATTAAAAAAGGGAAAAAGCTTATGAGAAAGAGACGCGGGGAATTCACATCAACTGTTTTGCTTTTTATTACAGGGGTTCATGTATTTATGGCATCGATAATTTTTGGAGGAATGGAAACAAAGCTGATTTATCAGCCAATCGACAAGGAAATGAAGGATATCTGGATTAATATTGATAAAAAGATAAGGGATACCTATTTTTTTACGGGAGATGGAGTGAAATTAAATGGCTGGTATGTAAAAGCAGAGGATAACAAGCCAACTATTGTTTACTGTCACGGCCAGGGAGAAAATATAAGCAACTGCCAGCCTGTTATCAGGTTTCTTGCCGATAACGGATACGGGGTTATGCTCGTGGAATACCGGGGACACGGCAGAAGCGATGGCACTCCCTTTGAGTCCGGGCTGTATATGGATTTAGAATCAGCCGTAAAGTACCTGACCACTTATGAAGGAGTTGACAGAAACAATATAATCCTCTGGGGAAGGTCACTTGGAGGAGCTATAGTAGCTGATGTAGCTTCCAGGTATGATTTTAAAGCGGTTATTCTTGAAAGTACCTTTACAGATATAAGAAAAGAAGCCTTGCACCTTACTGGCACTCACATTTTAGAGCCTAAATTCGGTTTTTGGACGTGGCTATCAAGCTTTGTGGTTAAAGTTATGCCTATAACACAGAAATTTGAGACGGAAAAGAAAATCCACAAGATTAAATCCCCTTTGCTTATTGGTCATTCTATTCATGACACGACCGTTCCTGTGGAAATGTCGTATAGACTCAAGGCAATGAATGACTCAGCAAGGCTTTTCATATCAGATACCGGCAGTCATCATAACAGTGACTGGTTTTTCCCGACAGTGCTGAATTTCTTGCAAAAAGTTGAAAACAAACCTAAACAAGATCAGGTCTCAGGCTCTGAGCGTTTTTCAGGTAAACATGCCTGAGCTCATCTTTTAATTTAAGGGTATTAAAGGTAATCATAACCCTGAGACACTTTTTAATGCCGCCCGGAACCGGGATTTCGCTGGCGCATATCATAGATATATCAGTCCATCCCAGGCTTATCCTGGCGGATTTAGCCGGGAACTCCGCGTTAAGGTCCGGTGTCAGCGTGAATATCACAGATACTATATCATCCTTGAGAATGTCATTTGATCTGATTAATGCGCTTAAAAGCTCCAGGGTCGCTGAATTTATTTGCTCAGCAGTATTTTCTTCTACTGTTATTGCACCTCTTACCGATCTTGTAATTGGGAAATTATGCATAAACTTACCTTTTGGGATTTTTTACCATATTTACCGCTTATTTTAGCACAATTAAGGCCTAGATGTAGATATCTCTTTCACCGGCGTTAATTCTTTCCAGTTTTTTTTCGATATTTTGTTTTAAGCTTTCATCGCTGATTTCTGCCATATGTTGTTCTATACAGTTTATGCCTGCCTGTTTTGTTTCTTCGTTGGCGTAGTCATCAAGAAATTCTTTAAAGGTTAAAATAGCGTTTGGCTGGCAAAATTTTTGAATCAACCCGGGTTTTGCCAGATCCATAAAGTCTTTTCCGACCCTGCCCAGTCTATAGCAGCTTGTGCAGAAGCTGGGGAGATAGCCTGTTTCTGAAAGTTCTTTTATTACTTCATCAAGGCTTCTATGATCTCCAATTTTAAACTGCTCTGTGGATTTCTCCTCATGGTACCCGCCGGGATTGGTCTTTGAGCCGGCGCTCATTTGTGAAATTCCCAGCTCAAGCACTTCCGGCCGGAACCCGGCTCTTTCTCTTGTGGTTAAAATCAGCCCTGTGTAAGGAACAGCCAGTCTAAGCACTGCTACTATCTTTTTAAAATCACTGTCAAAAACAGCGTGCGGAGGATGTTCCGCAATTTCACTGCCTTGTGCCGGTTCTAACCTTGGGATAGAGATGGTATGAGGGCCTGTCCCGTAAGTTTTATCAAGGTATTCAGCGTGTGACAACATTGCCAGCACTTCGAACCTGTAGTCTGTCAATCCATACAGGACTCCTACGCCGACATCGTCAAGTCCTGCGCTGAGTGCCCTGTCCATGGTTTCCAGGCGGTATTCATAGTTTGCTTTTAAGCCTGACGGATGCATTTTTTTATAGGTTTCCCTGTGGTATGTCTCCTGGAATGACTGGAATGTACCTATATCAAATGTCTTTAACCGCTTGAATTCTTCAACGGAAAGCGGTGCTATATTTATATTTACCCTTCTGATTTCGCCTTTACCCCGTTTTAACTCATAGATTTTTCTGATTATTTCTTCAATATAATCCAGGTTTACTTTTTCCATGTCTTCCCCGGCAACAAGGAGTATTCTCTTGTGCCCCATATTGATTATGGACTTTGCTTCCTCAATAACTTCTTCTATGCTTAATTTTCTCCTTTTTATATCTTTGTTTGCGTACCTGAAACCGCAGTAGAGGCAGTTGTTTGTACAGTAGTTACTGATATAAAGAGGAGAAAACAAAACAATTCTTTTGCCGTAAATTTTTTCTTTAACTGTTTTTGCCGCTTTAAAAAGTTTGTCCAGGGTTTCATCGTCTTCAACGTTCAAGAGGACTGATGCTTCTTCCATTGAGAGGCCTTTTAAGGCTAGCGACTTGTTTAAAATTTCATTTATTTTCTCCGGAGAAGTTTTGGTCTCTATCAGGTTGTTAATTTTTTCTTCGTTAATTATTTTTTCGAGGTTGGCTTTCATTTTTCGGCTCCATTTTTCCTTTTATTAAAAGTATAACTCTTCAAAAAACCCGGAACATTAATTTTTTTTTAAAATTTTTATTATTTGCCAGCAATTTGAGTAATTCAAGTTAATTGGTATAGTTTACTTGAGTTGCTAATTAGCCAAAAGCCAGGATATGACTATGCAACATTTGCCAAAAAATTATAGAGAATCGAAAAGAGGCGAGAAGCAGGCGGCGCTGTCCGCATTTCGCAGCGGAGCCTCTTT
>JANQIY010000283.1 GCA_028281965.1 Candidatus Gastranaerophilales bacterium | reverse complement strand
CACGGCATCTAGCCAACTTTTACTTATCGCGTATCAGCATTAATTGGCTAGACCCCGCATCAAGTGCGGGGTGACAGTTTAAGTTTAATTTATCCAATTTAGAACTGAATTGCCCTGTATTTTTATGGCAGGTGCTTTTTTTGAAAATTTTACCCAAAAAATTTGAAATGTTATAATTTCAGTATAAAAATTACCTGGGGTAAGAATAATGGGTTATGAGCTTGATTTAAGCGTGGTGATACCCTGTTTAAACGAAGAAGAAACAGTGGAGAGCTGCATAAAAAAATGCCTTGATTCTTTTGAAAAGCTGGGAATTCAAGGAGAAGTCATTGTTTCAGATAACGGTTCCGTTGACGGCACAACAAAGTTATCCGAAGGGCTAGGCGCAAGGGTTGAAATCTGCGAAGAAAAAGGATACGGCTGTGCTATCAGATATGGTTTCGGCAAAACTAAAGGCAAATACGTTATAATGGGCGATGGCGATAATTCCTATGACTTCTCGCTAATACCGGATTTTTACAACACAATTACAAAAAACGATTGTGATATGGTTATAGGAACAAGACTTAAAGGGAAAATCCACAAAGGGGCAATGCCTTTTCTCCACAGGTACCTGGGGAATCCCGTGCTGACGTTTATCCTGAACCTGTTTTTCGGGACAGGGATTTCCGATTCCCAATGCGGTATGCGGATGTATAAAAAACAAAGCCTGGAAAGGCTGGAACTTGTGACAACAGGTATGGAATTTGCTTCGGAAATCCTTGTCAAGGCTGCCTGGGCAAAGCTCAGGATCATCGAAATCCCTATAGAATTTTTCAAAGACGGCCGTTCAAGAAAACCTTACCTTAAGACCTGGCGTGACGGTTGGCGGCATTTAACATTCCTTGTTATTTCAAAATTAAGCGAGTTTAAGATTATAGTCCCTTATGAGGGTAAAATAATCAAACCGGGCGTAAACACCGATGAAAAAGCCTATAATTAACTATTCAAAGCTATACGATTTTGCGCAGGAGAGCTATTCTTTATTTTCCTGTAAGTTTCTGGACGGTAAATCGCTATTACCCTTGCGTTACACGCTGGAATTGACTTACCGGTGTAATTTGAGATGTAATTATTGCTATGTAGGTGAAAAACTTATAGAAAATGAACTCTCTACAAGTGAATGGCTGAACATAATCGCGCAGATTCCGCGCAATCGCCTTATAACCTTTGTTGGCGGCGAAACGTTACTAAGAAAAGATTTTAAAACCATTTTAAGGGCGGCATTAAAAAAAAACCGGGTAAATATTGTCACAAACGGTACTCTTATTGACGATGAGCTGATTGATATTTTCATCAACAGGAAACTTCTTTTGCTTAACCTGTCCATAGATGGGATGCGAAAGAATCACGACAGGATAAGGAATCGCCCGGGAGTGTTTGATAATGTCATAAACCGGCTTGAAAAGTTGGTCAAAGCGAGAGGTAGGGCTAAATACCCGCTGATTGACATAAAAACCACCATTCTCGAGGATAACATCGATGATATCCCGGAAATATACAAACTGGCTAAAAAATACGGAGTTAATTTTTTTACCCCGGCGTTTCTCAAGGAAAGTGACCTTCAGCAAAATTCCAATCTCAGGCAGGAGTTCGGCGAGGAATTTTACCGGGTAAAATATCCTATAAACCCTTATTTTGACCTTGAGCGCTTTGAAAAAGCTTATAAACAGCTCCGGGAACTTTCAAAAGACGGGCCCGCAATAAGGTTTTACCCTAAGTTCCGCTCAGAAGACGAGCTTGAGCAAATAAAAAGGTTTTATACGCGGACCGCGGAAGCAGAGATCGAGGAAATCTATAAACCATGCCTGTACCCGTGGGCAAATATCCTGATAACTCCGCAGGGAAACGTTTATCCGTGCCTGTCGTACAAAATTGGGAACGTCAGGAAGACACCGATTAGCGAGGTTTGGAACAGCGAGCGGTTTATAGAATTCCGGCGCAGGCTGAAAGAGCAGGGGATGTTCAATGCATGCCAGGCATGTTGCCAGCTAAAAGTTAAGCTTTAGGTAGTAAACAAGACGGCTTCTAAAAACTTTTTATTCTTTTGATAAAACTTAACCCTTGTTTTAAGAAATAGAAAAACGCTGCTGCTTTTAAAGTAAAGGAAATAAGGCTTAAAAACATTTTAACAATGCTCCTGGAAACAAATGCGGTTAAAATGCCAATAAATAACAAGACCGCCACCGTTGCTAAAGGATATTCTTTCATTGTATTAATAAGGGGTTTTTCAAGAGCAATAAGTTCTGTTATTTCAGAAATCCTCTTTCTTGTCTGTTCGATTTTTTCTACTTCTTCATGTTTTTTAGCCATTTTTCAGCGTCATCTCCGGTTTTTTTAAATTCTTCAACTACTTTGCCGGGCTCTTTTAGTACTCTGGCAATCAAGTTTATAGCATAAACAAACATAACTATGGGAATGCCGAGATATATTGCGGTAACAAGCAATAGAGCCAGCCAGGAAGGTATAATTAACGACAAAAGGTAAATAATTAGGATTCCAAGAAAAATAAGTCCTGCATAAGCAATAATAAAAGCAGCAATCATTAAAACCACAACTTTTACTACCCTGATGGCGTTTTCTTTAAATTCTTTTTTTAAGAGTAAGTAATGTTGGCGTACCAGGGCAATTATCTCTAAAAAAAGCTCTTTTATAAGGGAAAACAAGTTTTCATTCCCGGACCGCGTATTACTTGTGTTATTGTCCATAATATCTTCCCTGTTAAGTTTTTCTAAGATAATATTATTTTAATATATAAAAATAATATTTATATATTAATCAAGGATTTTTATTTTATAACATTTTTACTTGAAAAAAATTTTTCCAAAGATGAAGCCTAAAAGTATACCTCCAAGAAGGCTTTTTCCGGGATTTTGTCTTATAACTGAAGACATATCCTCTTTAACTTTGCTTACATTGTTGTTGCGGAAGAATTCTGCTGTATTATGCATTTTATCAGCGGCTTTATCAAGCTTTTCTGCGGTTACGCCCATTAGCTCATTAATATTGCTGCTTACCTGCTCTTCAATTTCACAGGCCTTTTTTTTAATCTCTTCTGCTCTTTCCATCAGGTTTTCCTGAATTTCCTGATAGTTATTTGTTTCATTTTTTACTTCTGTATGGTTTTCTTCTGACATTCTGCCCACTCCTTTTAATAATAATTAATATTTATTATTATTGATTTTTAAAAAAATTTCATTAGTTACAATAATAATTTTATATTTTAACGTATAAATTTTTATAAAATACGTTTTTAAATATATTCTTAATATTTCATTAAAAAAAGTTAAAACAAAAAGACCAAAGCATAACTACTAGTACACTGACACATTAGTTTTATTGAATTACCTGTAATTACAGATTTGTCACCCCGTGCTTGACACGGGGTCTAAGTAACTTCGCTATAATACTG
>JANQIY010000282.1 GCA_028281965.1 Candidatus Gastranaerophilales bacterium | reverse complement strand
CAGTATTATAGCGAAGTTACTTAGACCCCGTGTCAAGCACGGGGTGACAAATCTGTAATTACAGGTAATTCAATAAAACTAATGTGTCAGTGTACTAGTTTTTAGCTAACCCGTCATTCAGGTTATTTAGCAATTCGAGTTAATCGGAATTTAAATTTAAAAAATTTACTTTTAAAGACAAAAAAATTAAAATTAATAATATATAAGAAGAAAAAATTTACAATATGCGAGAAACGAACAGTCAAAATATTATAGAAACCCTACGGGATAAGGCTATTGATATTATAGAAAACACTGAGACCTATAAATACAGGGGTACAGTGTCTAAGCTTTTGGGATTAACTGTGGAAGCAAAGCTTCCCGGGCTTAAAATCGGGGATTTATGCTATATAGAAACAACAAGCGGTGAGCAGAAACCTGCAGAGGTTGTGGCGTTTAAAGGTGAAATGGCGCAGATGCTGCTTTTGTACGATGGTTCAGGTATAGCCCAGGGCAGCCTGGTTTCCTCAACAGGGATGCCCATTAGCTTTCCTATGGGCGAATTCCTGCTGGGCAGGCTTTTAAATCCGCTGGGAGTACCTCTTGACGGCATGCCCCTCGATACTTCCGATGCTGTATACCGTACCATAGACAACGACCCGCCTGATGCGTTTACAAGGCCTATAATCAAAAACAAGTTCCAAACAGGTATAAGGGCTGTGGATTCGATGTTAACGCTGGGTGCAGGCCAGAGAATGGGACTTTTTTCGGGAAGCGGCGTGGGAAAAAGTACTACGCTGGGAATGATTGCCAGGAATACGGAAGCTGACGTCAATGTCATGGCGCTTATCGGCGAGCGGGGGAGGGAAGTAAAAGAGTTTATAGAAAACAGCCTCGGTGAAGAAGGCATGAAGCGTTCCGTACTGGTATGCTCAACAGGAGATCAGCCTCCATTGATCAGGATGAGAGCTCTTCAGGCGGCTACCGCTGTTTGCGAATACTTCAGGGATCAGGGAAAAAAAGTTTTCCTCATGACCGATACCGTTACCAGATGCGCAATGGCAGGAAGGGAAGTCGGGCTTTCCATCGGGGAACCTCCTACCATGAAAGGATATCCGCCTTCAATTTTTTCATGGCTCCAGCGAGTGCTGGAAAGAACGGGTACAAGTCCAAAAGGCTCAATTACAGCTCTTTATACCGTGCTCATGGAGGGCGATGATATTAACGACCCGGTTGTTGACACTGTAAGAGGTATTGTGGACGGACATATCTTCCTTTCGAGAAAAATTGCCGAAATGAACCACTATCCGGCAATTGACGTCCTTGGCAGCATTAGCAGGCTTTTCCCGGAAATTACCGATCTTGAGCATCAGGAAGCTGTCGCTAAAATGCGCAAGCTGCTGGCTGTTTACCGGGAAAATAAAGACCTGATTGACGTGGGAATGTACCAGGCCGGGCAAAATCCCACGCTGGATATAGCAATACAAATGATGCCGGATATTAACAAGTTTTTACAGCAGAGAATCACTGAATCTGTTGACATGGAAAGTACTCTGGCACATTTAAAACAAATGATGATAGATGTTGATGTGTAAAAAAATTTTAAAAAACTATTTTAGAGAAGCTTTCTATTTTTCCACGTTAATTTTAATTTTTGTAATTTTAAGCCAGGCTTTTTTCGAACGTGTGGGAAGTGTGCTTGTGGACTGCGGAAGGGAGGCTTATATCCCTGAGCAGGTCTTGCGGGGGAAAGTCCTTTTTAAGGATATTTTTATTTTGTATGGGCCGTTGTCTTACCAAATAAACGCTCTTTTGTATAAAATTTTTGGCATACATCTAAATACTCTGTACTTTGCGGGGGTAGCCAATTCCTTTCTTATATTATCAGTTTTTTACCGGATTTCCCGGAAGTTAACATCCTTAAAAGCCAGCTGGTTAGCTAGTTTTTTACTAATGACAACCTGTATATTCTATTATCATATTACAGGTTATATTTTTCCTTACTCGTATGCGGCTGTTTATGGGCTTAGCGCCTTTTTAATCTCTGTTTTATTTTGTATTTATTATCTTGAAAACTCAAAGCCAACATTTTTAATAGCAGCATCCTTTTTTATGGGAATTTCTACGGCTTTAAAGCTTGATTTCATAGTATTTTCAGTTGTTTTAATCCTGACTGCCCTTTATTTTAAGCCTTTAAACATAAAAAACCTGTTTTGTTTCTTTTTGGCTTATCTGTTTATTCCCGCCATTTCCTGGGGAATCCTTTTTATCAAGGGTTTAGAGCTTAATGATCTTTTAAATTATCTCTCTATGATGAATGAATTTGTCAATTCACACCTTTTTAAATATTTTTACCAGGAGCATACCGGACTATACCCCACTCATAAATTCCTCTGGGCGCTGCAAAAAGTCGCATGGACTTTTATCGTTAATTTTAGTGCCTGCATGCTGGTGTTTTATAGCTTCTTTTTTGCTTTTTCAAAAATTCCCGGGTTTAAAGGTAAGGGAATCCTTGAGTTTATAGCCTTTGTGGTTCTATATATCCTGTTTCCCAAGGATTTATTTAAAAATATCGGGACGACCGCCAGTTTTGGCTGGATAGCCGTGGGGGTTACGTTGTTTTTGATCCTGTTCTTAGCGGTAATTCTTATAAAAAACGGGATTAATTCTCGAAAACTTCTGGAAATACAGCTAAAAGATAGGCTTTTTATCGTTGTATCAGTTGCAGGAATACTTTCCGCTTTAAAATCGTACTTTTTCGTTAACCTGCACGTTTTTGGGACATTTTTTGCGCCGCTGTTAATACTGGTCTTTGTCATATTTTTATACGATAAAATACCTCAACACCTGGGGTTTATACATGAAAAAGCCTGGAAATATTCAAGTTTTACGGTTTTATTCCTGCTGGGAATAGTTTTTATGCTTTCCAGCCTGAATTTCACCTTAAAAAT
Source organism: Candidatus Gastranaerophilales bacterium (assembly GCA_028281965.1). Classification (GTDB taxonomy): domain Bacteria; phylum Cyanobacteriota; class Vampirovibrionia; order Gastranaerophilales; family UBA9971; genus JANQEB01. Next base: position 2,051 of record JANQIY010000282.1, on the reverse strand, counting down.
TTATGACTATCCTTTGAAAACAGGTAAAGGACGGATTTATACCCAGAAATACCTGGGAGTACCTCTTAATAAGCTTATAAGTTTTATTGAACGGGAAGTTCCGCCGGACGAGAGCTTTGTTATGATGCCGGAGGGACTGATGATAAATTTTTTAACCGGAAAAGGGTCTAATAACCGGTTTTATTCCCTTACTCCAAACTTCGTTGAAGCTTTTGAAAATAAAATAATAGAAAATTTGAAAATTCAAAAACCCGGCTATATTTTCATCACAAACCAGGACACGAACGATTACGGGTTCTCTACATTTGGCAACAATTACGCAAAAGAAATCTACAAATTTATACAAAATAACTACAAACTTGTGCAAAAAATTGAAGAACCAGACAAAAAACAGGAATCTTTAAAGATAAAAGTTTACAAATTAAGGACGGCGAAAAAAATTCTTCGGCGCCGCAAAGGCGGTGACTAAGTATTTTTTCAGCCATCCTTAAGGAAATTAATCCTCTTCGTTTTCAGAGTCTTCTTTAGAGCCTTTTTCCTTAGACTTTTTAGTTTCCTTTGTTTCTTTGGTCTTTTTTGTCCTGGAAGCTGTTTTCTTAGGCTTTGCCTCTTCTTCTGCTGCTTTAACTTCCTCTGTCTGCTGGTTTTTGAACTCCTCAGGGGCATCTTCCCTTTCAGTGTTCCATCTTGGAAGATCCATCTGTTTCCTGATGATTCCGATACCTACATGGACTCTCCATTCATCGACTTTCAGCTGTTTAGCGATGATTTTATGACATCCTATGGGAGGAAGCGGCAACAAAGGTTCATAAAGATTCTTTATGGCCATGAGCTGGTCTGCTGAGACTGCAAGCTTTCTTTTCGGGTAAGGAAGCTTGGGCAGTTTCATTTTTTGTCTTACAAGGTTTATACCGAAAAAAACTTTATTAGGCTCAAGTCCGATTTTTTCGCCTATAACTTCGTGGCAATCGGGATTAGGAAGCGGCAGCATTGTTTTATAGAGATTTTCTATTTCACTGACCTGCTCCCTGCTGATCAAAAGCTTTTTATTGGAAGCTGCCGGTCTTCTTCTGCTGTCGTTCCTGTTAAACCCGCCCTGTCTTGGCGGGCCGCCCTGGCGATTATAGTTATTATTCCTGTTAAACCCGCCCTGTCTTGGTGGACCGCCCTGGCGGTTATAGTTATTATTCCTGTTAAACCCGCCCTGTCTTGGTGGGCCGTCAAGGCGATTAAACCCGCCCTGTCTTGGCGCTCCGCCCTGGCGGTTATAATTGCCGCGGTTTTGCTGGTCAGGTTTTCTGTAACCCTGGTTTTGTTGCGATTCCCTTGCCACAAAAAAACCTGATGACTTCTGCCTGAAACCGCCATCTCCCTTATCTGGTTTCTGTTCAGGTTCAGCCGGGTTTTCTTTTAATGCTTTGCTGTAAGTTTGTAATGAAAGATCTTTTCTATCCGGATATAAACACGCTGGACATATAACTCTTTTTGGATTCTTTGTTTCAAATTCCGCGCCGCATTTTGTACATTTATTTTTATACATCCCTCAATTTCGCCCCTTTTGCTATTTTTAAAAGGTTATTTCTTTTATTTTTAATCATCCCGTTTACTTGTTTCAACCTGAAGGTTTTTTAAACCCTCCCTTTCGTAGCTTCCTGGTTAATATACTTTTCTCCCTTTTTAATTTTAATTATTTTTAATTAAAATATATCATGAATAAATAATTAAAACCATTAATACATAATTATTTTTTGCGTTTTTATTTTTAATTTCCCTCTAAGTAAGTGATAATAGGCATTTTAATTGTTTTATTTTTGGCATGTAATTGCCGGTAACTATATTAAACCGTTAAATTTAGTTAAGTTCTATTAAAATATCTTTTTATTTTTTCGGTGGAGGCAACTCGAATTGCCAATTAACCCCAATGACGGGTTAAGAATTTTTCAAAAATCCCCTTGTCTGGCGAAATTGAGTTGATAACACCCAAATTGTCATTGCGAGGGCTCAATGACAATTTGTGAGCCCGTGGCAATCTGTGGAACCCCGTTCAAAGC
>JANQIY010000281.1 GCA_028281965.1 Candidatus Gastranaerophilales bacterium | reverse complement strand
TTCAACCTCAGATATTAAATATATGATTCAGGATAAAATTTTCTCTCTTTCCGATGCTAATGACCGTTTAGTCCAATTAATGAGGGCTTAAACTTTTGGAAGAGGCAAAAGCTGATACAGATGAGCCTATAAAAATCACAAAAAACATCCGTATCTCTACCACATCAAAAAACGGCAGCGTTTTAGTCGTCAATAATAGTGAAAACAAAGAGATTAACATCAATCCGTTCCTTGTAAAGATAATAGCCAAAAGTTATTACTGGAATAAATTGATTTATGAAGGTAAAGCACGGCATAGCAAAGACATCCAAAAAATTGAGAATTTAACTGATAAAGACTATATTAAAGAGGCATTAAGGTTAAGAATTCTTTCTCCGAGAATAATAGAAGCAATTTTAAATGGTTATCAACCTGCAGATCTGACTGTTCAGAAACTATTAAAAATTAAAGCTCTTGACTGGCAAGAACAGGAAAGGCAATTAAACTTTGTATAAAGCATACCCAAGCGGTCACGAAAAATGCAACCTGAGAATTTCCGCAAATTTACCTTAAAAAACACCATAAAATTCTCCGATACTCCTTCTCTTTTTCTTTCCTAATCCCGAAAGTCCCGCAAGCAATGGCAAATTTCGCAATAAAAAAGCGGCGTTAAGCCGCTTTTAAAACTAAAAAATGGAGCGTACGAGAGTCGAACTCGTGACCTCTTGAATGCCATTCAAGCGCGCTACCAACTGCGCCAACGCCCCATTTTTTTCGTTTTATTCAATTTTTTTGCTATGGCGCAGTTGGAATCCTTTTGTATCGGCTCCGCTGCGCTCGCCTGGGCCAACGCCCCATTTTTTTTATATTATTTTTGTTTCACATACAATATATATTATAAAAACCCGAGTAATTCAATATGAGTATTCCGGAAAAAGAAATCGAAAAAATATCTAAAGCCCTGAAAAATGACGGAGTAATAGCATTCCCTACAGACACAGTATGGGGATTGGGCTGTCTTGTAAGAAACCCGGCCGCAGTTGAGAAAATCTACCGCATAAAATCACGCGAAAAACATAAACCTCTCATACTTCTTGCAAGCAGATTGGAACCGCTTCTCCCTTATGTTGACCCCATGCCTGAATTGGTAGAAAAGCTTGTAAAAAAATATTTTCCCGGTGCATTGACAATTGTCCTGAAAAAAAGCGAAAAAACTCCGGGTTATATAACTTCCGGTTATGATACCGTAGGAATAAGAGTTTCGAAACATCCGATCTTTATAGAAATGCTTGAAAAAGCCGTGAAAAACCATGTGCTTGCGACTACAAGCGCAAATATTTCCGGGGAAAAATCCGTTTCCTGCAAAAATGATGTAGAGACCTCATTAGGAAATGATGTGGACTATATACTTGATGATTATGGAATTTTGGCGGAGGGAAAAGAATCTAGCGTTGTCTATATTGACAAGGATAATAAAATAAAAGTATTAAGAGAAGGAGCGATTGATTTAGGAGAATATATTCAATGAAAAACCTGAAAATAGTAATAGGTTCTGACCATGCAGGGTTCGAGCTAAAGGAAAAAATAAAGAAAACCCTGGAATCCCTTGAGTTGGAACAGTATGATATGGGAACTTTTGATAAAACCCCGGTGGATTATCCGATAATAGCAAAAGCTGTAGCCGGTGAAGTTGCGGACGGCAGGTTTGACAGGGGAATAATTGTGTGCGGTTCAGGCGTTGGGGTTGCAATGACTGCTAACAAGATGAAAACTATCCGCGCCTCAAACTGCAACGATATTTACTGCGCTAAAATGAGCCGCTTGCATAATGATGCCAATATTCTTACGCTTGGAGGAAGAGTCTTAGGAGAGGACCTTGCCGCTGAAATTGTAAAAGTCTGGATACAAACAGAATTTGAAGGCGGAAGGCATCAAAGACGGGTTGATATGATTTAAGTTTTAATATTTAGCTTTAAAGTTTTATTTTCCACGATATGAACTCCTGATATATAAATATCATCAGGCTGTCCCTTTTTTATAAAATCCGGGTAGCTCTCATTATTTTTAAGCTTAAACACCAAAAAATCTGCCTGTTTATTTTTTTCAAGAGAACCTATGTTCTTGTCCAGTCTTAAAATTTTAGCAGGGTTTATACACAACATATCAAGTATTGTAAGGATATCAGCACCTGATTCATAGCTGTATTTGGCTTCATTAAGAAGATTTAAGTCATAATTGCTGTATAAACTGTCTGTACCATAGCCTATCCTGTTTTTAAACTCCCTTATTGCAGCGCTTGTGCTTATAGTCCTGTTATGGAGTATCAGGTTGCTTCTGGGACAATGGGCTATATTAATGCCCAATTCTGTAATTTCCTTATATTCACTCTCTTTTAACTGGTTTATATGGGCAAGAATAAGATTTTTAAATGGAAGACGAAATTTTTTTAGATACTCAACCGGTGTTAAAACCGTTTTTTCAGGTTTTAAACGCTTACACCCTACAAAATCGTGTAATTTATTTATTTGAGAACTTCCGGTTTTAATCCATTGGATTTCCTCCGGGGATTCCGCAAAATGCGTATGGATTAAAATACCGTTTTTTGCTGAATAATCAGCAAGTTTTTCCCATAATTTACTGTGAACATTGTATAAAGAATGAGGTGATATCCCTAGAAAGGTTTTGTCTGAAGATTTTTGCCGTAAACGTTCCAGTTTTTCCTTTAAAATTTCAAAGTTTATTTCAGAGCTGTCTTCGGAATCGGCATAGACCTCAAGGAAAATGTATGACCTTATAGGGCTTGCGTTCAGGATTTCAAAAAAAATTTCCTCGGATGAAAGCTGTACCACACAGGTTGCACCGGATAAAATAACCTGTTTTAACCCGTCTTCAAAAGATTCCTGCCTTTCCGCACCAGACCAGCTTAAATACTCAATAATCAAATTAATAATCCATGAAACAAAGGATTTTCGATTTTTTCCTAAAATCCAGAGTTTTCTCAGGTATAACCCCAGTCTTTTCAGGCGGTTTAAAATGCTTTTAGGTTGTTTTTCACCAATTTGCGTGTATTGAAGGTGTGCATGAAGATTGATAAATCCCGGTGTAATAACCGCATTGCCAAAATCAACCACTTTAAATTCATCAAAATTAATTCCTGCAAGTTCATTTTGGTTTAAAATTTCAACTATACTGTCTTTTTCAACGATAAACCCGGCATCTTCAAGGACTTGCCTGTTCCCTGGCAAGAGCCATTTTACTTTATAAAGTGTTTTCATAAGCGGATTATAGAAAAAATTTCCTTGCAAACACTTAACAGGTCATAAACCTGGTTCAATGGAACCATATTTGCACCGTCGCTCAAAGCATTTTGAGGATCAGGATGGACTTCCATAAAAATACCGTCTGCACCTGCGGCAATAGCCGCTTTTGCAAGCACCGGAACAAATTCCCGCTGGCCTGATGATGCATGCCCCGCACCTCCCGGCAGTTGTACACTGTGTGTAGCATCGAATATTACGGGATAACCAAGGTTCTGGATTATTGGAACAGCCCTCATGTCCGATACCAGGTTTCCATAACCAAAGCTGACGCCTCTTTCGGTAATCAACACCCTGCTGTTTCCGCTTGATTTAACCTTTAGAGCAGCCTGTTCTATCTGTTGAGGGGCAAGAAACTGGCCTTTTTTTATATTTACTACTTTGTTTGTCTTTGCAGCGGCTACAAGAAGGTCTGTCTGCCTGCATAAAAACGCCGGTATTTGAAGAATATCAACAACTTCTGCGGCTATCCGGGCTTCCTCAGGGGTATGAACATCTGTTACAACAGGAACTTCGAACTCCTCCCTGATTTTAGCTAAAATCCTGAGTCCGCTTTCTATGCCCGGCCCTCGGTAAGATTCCAGCGAAGTCCTGTTTGCTTTATCATAAGAAGCTTTAAATACATAAGGAATATCCAGTTCCTTTGTGATTTCCTTAAGCTTTTCCACTGTCTGAAATGCGGTTTTTCCGTCATCTTCTATGACACACGGGCCTGCCAGCAGTACAGGCTTATCTTCTCCAACTGAAAAGTCCTTAATTTTAACCTTTTTAACGCCGCTCAATTTTTCCGCTCCCTATGATTTATTTTATATTTTAAAGTTATTATAAAACAGCTCAGGAGGCAAAATTTATTTTTCGACGTTAATTCTATCTCCGGTTCCAGTTATAAACGGGACAAATTTTTTGTCGGTAATAGCCTCTATTGTTGCGTCTTTTTCGTCCCAACCAGGTTGTTGGGCCCGGGATGTGTCTCTTTTAAGACAGGTGAACCCTCCCTTGCCTTTTATAAGGTATTCGCCGTATACAGCCCTGAATTTCTTTTTATCACCAGGATTTTCAACACTTATTGGAATAGATTTACCTTCAGGTGACTCAAAATAGACGTCCTTAATCTTCCTATCCGTGGTTATTGTATATCTCAAGCCTGATACTTGCACAATATGCGTTTCAGAATCATCATCTTCAGAAGGTGATGTCCCGTTTTGCAGGGCATTTATTATATCCTTTTCGGAAATTTTTGTAATATAAAGGTTATCGCTGAACGGTATGGCTCTACTCACGTCATTTTTAGTAATAATACCTTTTTCAAGGCCTTCATAAATGCTTCCGCCCGGAATTAAAACAATATCAGCTCCTGATTTTTTTCTTATCGAGTCAGCCACAAAACTTGCAAACTTATTTTCTTTAAAACCATTTGCCTTTATAGTTTCCCTTAAAATACCGATCGGTTTTTCAGACCGGCTATAATTGTTTTCCATTGCTAAAACAGAGATATCCTCAGGAATACCGTCAGTCTTCTGTAATTTATTTTGCGCATGTGTTATAACGCCGTTTGAATCAAACACAACATCAAGAAACCCGACGTATTCACCGTCACGACCGCCTTCAACTTTGATTACCGGTTCGCCGGAGGGAGAAGTAAACAGGTTTTTGCCGGGTTTAAGCCCTTGATAGACCCTATGCTTATGCCCGCTTACTATAATATCAACTCCTGTAATGGTTTTAGCCAATTTATTATCACTATCGTCAAAATGTGACAGGAGTATTATCTTGTTAACACCCGTTTGTTTAAGCTTATTAACTTCTTTTTGTAAATCCTGTAAACTTTTTTGCGTATCATGTGAGCTTATATCCTTATTATTCAGCTTTTTACCGGGTTTTCTGTATTTTTCATCAGAAGGGGTAAGCCCAACAAATCCGTATAAATGCCCATTTTGATTTTCCACCCGGGAACTGACAATTTTCCCATCCCGCACAGACCGCGCCAGAGCCCCCTGCGGGTTAATTTCAATATTTGAGCAAACATATTTATAATTTGCCTGCTGTAGCCTGTCATTAAAAGATTTAATGCCGTTATCCAGCTCGTGATTGCCTATAGCAGAAAAGTCCAATCCTATCAGGTTCAGGAATTCCACCCACATTGCATTGTTTTTAGTGTTATTTCCCTTAAGAATATCACCGGCAGCCAGCTTAAACGTGTCAACCTGCCCGTTATTTCCGGCTTTAGCAAAACTGTCAGCCGCTGTTTTAACCTCTGCCATTTTTGTACTGCACCCATGGTAGTCGTTAAAATAAAATATAGAAGCCCTTACAGTTCCTGATGAATTCCCAACAGGAATTGAACCTTTACCCCGGCCGGGATTAAGAGGGCTGTAAGGTTGATTTGGTAAGATATATGGGTTATAAGTCTGTGGAAAAGGTGTATACATTTTATTTTTTTTATTACCTAATTTTAAAAAACACCTGAAATTTTTATTTGTTATTTTATACAGAATTTTTCAAAAAATTAAACAAAAAAACTTGAGTTGCTAATTAGCCAAAAGCCAGGATATGACTATGCAATTAGCAACTCGAGTAAAAAAGTAAAATTAAGTTAAGATTAATAATTGCTGACATATTCAGATTAAATGTATGATATAATGCACCTTGTAGAAATAATTACAGTGCATCTTATAGCGTAAAGATGTGCGGTATTGTTATGTTAAGAAAAGGAGAGTGTTATGGGAAACACAGTTATTCAACTAAGAAACGACACAGCTGCAAATTGGGCATCGAGCAATCCGGTCCTGGCTCTGGGAGAAATGGGGTTGGAAACAGATACCAATAAGTTTAAATTCGGTGATGGATCAACAGCATGGAATTCTCTCCCTTATGTAGGGGCCGGTGCGTCTTTTAAATATGGGGAGTACGCATTATCTGCTGATCAGGCTTCTAATGTTGCAACAAATAATCATATTGAATTTGATACCCTGGTAGATGGGTCGCTTAATGCCCCATCAACGGGTTCCGGGCAAGCAAAAGGAATTATTACACTACCCGCAGGAAAGACCTACAAAATACAATTAATATTGCGTGCTATCTATTCCAATCCAGGAGGCCTAACAGTACAAATGTATAATAGAACAACCTCTACAGGATTTGGTATGCAAATAGGAGCTGTTTCTTCAACTTATTCTTCAACTAACTCATCAAATGGATGTACTCTTGTTGCATTTATAACTACTACAACAGATATTGATATTGAAGCAAGAATTACAGGCAATCAATGGGGTACTACTATATCTTCAAATTACACGCGTTTAATAATAGAAGAGTACGGCGGGTATTAAAGAACTCCTATTTGCTGGGTAATCGCTAAAAATAAAGAAGCCTCATTTTCAAAAAGAAAATGAGGCTTTAAAATATACAAAAATACCTTAAAAGTATCATTAAACTTTACAATCTAAATTTTTAGATTTTATTTTGCTAATATTAAAAATCATTATTATCTAAATTTAAAAAAATATATAAAAGGAGTCGAAATTGGGAAAAACTGTTTATTCAGAGGATTTTTATACCATGTTTAGGGAAAAAAAGTTAAATGCCGCAAGAGAAATATTACCTATGATTTTTAATCTTATTAACCCGTCATCAGTAATTGATATAGGTTGTGGCACAGGTGAATGGCTTAGCATTGCAGCGGAACTTGGAATAAATGACATTTTAGGAATGGATGGTGATTACGTTATCAGAGAACAGCTTTTGATCCCTTCAGAGAAATTTATACCCAAAGACCTCGAAAATCCAATTTCTATGGATAGAAAATTTGACCTGGTTATGACCTTAGAAGTAGCGGAACACTTATCAGAAGAACGGGCATCATCTTTTGTGGAAGACTTAACAAAACTTGCGCCGGTAATTTATTTTTCAGCGGCAATTCCTTTTCAGGGCGGAGTTAATCATATCAATGAACAATGGCCTGAATACTGGATAAAAAAATTTAAAGAAAACAATTATATTTGTATTGACTACATTCGAGAACAAGTCTGGACTAATGAAAAAGTGGGAATGGATTATTCCCAGAACTCCTTTATCTATGTAGATAAAGCAAAATTAAGCAACTACAAAAAACTGGAAGAAATTTATCTGGGTTCTCCAGGTTTTCAAGGGCTTCCTTTGGTTCATCCCCAGCTGTTTTTACTTCACAGAAATAAATAAAAAAAGGCAAAATGCACACAAAAATATAAGATCATTTAACTATGCATTCTGAGCCTGTAAAAATAAAAGGCAATAATAGATTAATTGAATTATTCCCCGACCTGAAGCTTAGAGAATATAATTATTCTATGTAAAAAAAGAAAACCATTATGAAAATAGGATTATATCTCGATAACAGAAATAAACCTGAAACAGACCTGTCACAACCTGAATTCGGCAATCCCGGAATAGGCGGTACTCAATTTAATTTTGTTACTTTACCCTATTATTTCCAAAAACTTTTACCTCATTATGGAGTTGAATTCATAGTTTATGCTAATTACACACATAAACTTCCTGAAAAACTAAACGGTTCAGAGGTTTCAGATGTTTTTGAGGCAGCGAGACAGTGCAAAAAAGATAATTGTAACATTTTTATATGCAGACCAATACCAGATAGACAAAATGAAATGCTGCAATTAATAAATGAATTGCAACTGAACACTATAGCCTGGATCCATAATAATCACTACCTCTCTCTAAGAGATTTTTCCAGGGCACAATATATAAAAAGGTTTGTATGCGTGGCTCATGAACAACTGGATGAAATAAGGCATCACCCGATATTTTATAAATCAACATATATTTATAACGGTTTTGATACATCGAATTACAAACCACGGGAAAAAATAGCAAAAGATAAAGCAGTTGTATATATAGGAAGTCTTATCCCGGCAAAAGGTTTTCACGTATTGGCAAGTATATGGCCGGATATACTTAAAGAAGAACCAGATACTCAATTATGGGTAATAGGCTCCGGCAATTTATATTCCGATAAAAATAAAATGGGAGAATGGGGTATAGCTGACGAAGAATACGAAAAAACTTTAAAACAATATTTATCAGATGAGTCGGGCAACCCTCACCCTTCCGTAAAATTTTTAGGGCTTCTGGGAAAAGAAAAAATTGAATATCTGCAAAAAGCCATGGCAGGTGTTGCTAATCCTACAGGTTTTACCGAGCAATGCCCGGGCAGCGCCATAGAAATTCAGGCATCCGGAACACCCTTGGTATCAATAGCTAAAAACGGCTTATTAGATACGGTATTGCATAATAAAACAGGTTATCTTGAGAAAAATACCGAAAAAATAAAAGAAAAAATCCTGTATTTATTAAGAAATCCCAAAAAAGCAGATTCGCTCGGACAATGCGGGATATCGTTTATAGAAAAAAAGTTTAACTATGAAAGAATTTGCCAGCAATGGTACACTCTGTTTGATGAAGTTATAAAAGATAAGCCGAACCGCCTAAAACCAATGAAACCGAATATTTTTTATAACGGAAAAATAAAAAAAGAAATAAAAAGATGGCTAAGAACATAAAACTTTGGTTAAGGCTGTTTTTAAACTTTTGTTGATATAAAAATAATTTTGAGCTAAATTTTATTTGATAGTAGGCAAAAGTAAAAAAAAGTAAACAAAGGGTAAGTTTTTGTATATTCAGGGATATGGAATATTAGCTTTATTTATATTTTTTTCATTTTGTTTTGCGCTTGCGGCAATAATTATGAGCTGGATTGTGCAGCCTAAAGCCCCCGGCAGGCTTAAGCAAAACACTTATGAATGCGGCATGAGGCTTTTTGGGGATTCCCGCATTCAATACGACCTTAAATACTATCTTTACGCGCTTTTATTTTTGATATTCGATATAGAAGCAGTATTTTTATTCCCCTGGGCAGTCGCATACGATAAGCTAGGGGTTTTTGCATTTGTAGAAGCTGTTATATTTATTGCTATTCTTATCATCGGGTTGATTTACGCCTGGAAAAAAGAGGCTCTTTCCTGGCTGCCTGCAATAAAAGACGGGCAAGGTAAAGAAAACTTGCCCCTAAAACAGGATAGAGAGCCTGTAATCAGTGGGAGAAACTAAAGGTTTATGAAAATTATTCTAACAGCGGTAGATGTGGTATATAACTGGGCAAGGTCAAATTCACTATGGCCGCTTACATTTGCAACATCCTGCTGCGGAATAGAGATGATCTCAACAAGCGCGGCAACCTTTGATATTGCAAGGTTCGGCGCGGAAGTGTTCAGGGCGTCGCCAAGACAGGCTGACCTTATGATTACGGCAGGGACTATAACTCATAAAATGGCGCCTGCCATGGTCCAGCTTTATGAGCAGATGCCTGAGCCCAAATATGTTATCGCAATGGGGGCATGCTGCGTAACAGGAGGTATGTATGAAAATGACTCTTATTCGGTTGTAAGAGGAGTGGACAGGCTTATCCCAGTTGATGTGTATCTTCCCGGCTGCCCCCCCCGTCCTGAAGCCCTGCTTGATGCCATTATCAAACTCCAGGAAAAAATGAAAACCGAGTCCCTTCTGCAAAGAAGAAATTACCTTGAAAATCATAAACCCAGAGTCAGCTACTCTGATGATGAAAGCTGTGAAATCCTGCTCTCTAACCCGGAAATAAAAGTTGTTCACTGGGGTGTGCAGAAAACAGGTTATGCTAAAAATAATGAAAATGCCGAGGTTGAACGTGTCTGAACCGATAAATTCTGTAATAGATGAACAAAACGGAATAAAATTTCTTGATAAAACTTCTGATAATGTAGAAGTTTTGGAGGTAAACCCTGAAAAGCTTCTTGAAGCGGCTACTTACCTGAAAATGAACAAGGATACCCAGTTTAATGTGCTTTTATCAGTGAGCGGGGCAGATAAACCCAGGCATTTTGAGCTTGTTTATCACTTATATTCGACTGTTTTTAGTAAAAAACTAATAATAAAGGCCGTTATTAATAAAAATTGTCCGGAGATTGAATCCCTGAGCGGTGTTTATTCAGCGGCAAACTGGCATGAGAGAGAAACTTACGACCTTTTAGGAATAAACTTCCTAAATCATCCCGCACTTGAGCGAATTTTGCTCCCCCGAGACTGGAAAGGCCATCCCTTAAGAAAAGATTATGTTAATAACGACGAAAGACTAAGCTGGAACGAAAGATAATGAGCAAACTGAAAGAAAACATAATTCAAAAGGATATGTTAATAAACGTTGGCCCGCAACACCCCAGTACACACGGGGTCTTAAGGCTAGTCCTGACTCTGGAAGGGGAAATCATAAGGGATACAAAACCTGTTATAGGCTATCTTCACCGTGGAAAGGAAAAACTGGCGGAAAGCAGGTCTTATTTTCAGTACTTGCCAATGGTTGACAGGGTTGATTACCTGGCCAGCTTCTTTTACCAGGCAGCTCTGTGCTATGCAGTGGAGTCAATTGCAGGTATAAAAGTCCCCAAAAGAGCCGAATATATTCGGCTTGTGACGATGGAACTAAACAGGATAGCCTCTCATTTGTTGTGGCTGGGCACGTTTCTCCTTGACCTTGGGGCTACATCACCGCTGTTTTATACGTTCAGGGAAAGGGAAGACATCCTTAAACTCCTGGAAGAGTTGACCGGTCAAAGAATGATGTATAATTACTACACGTTTGGCGGGGTAAAAAAAGAAATTCCCGAAGGCTGGGCAGCTAAAGTACTGGAATTTTGCAAAAAATTACCCGGTTTCATCGATGAATACGAGGCCATAATTACCAAAAACCCGATATTCCTGGAAAGAACAAAGGGGATTGGAATTATGCCGCCTGAGTTGGGGCTGGACTATGGAATTACCGGGCCTAACATCAGGGCTTCGGGAGTTAATTTTGACCTGAGAAAGTCAAACCCTTATTCAGTATATGGAGAAATAGAATTTAAAACCTGTACAGCCGAAACAGGAGACAGCTACGACAGGTATATGGTAAGGATCGGCGAATTAAGGGAGTCTGTAAAAATCATAGAAAAGGCCCTGGCGCGGCTGCCCGGCGGAATCCCTGAAAAATTGCGGGTAAAGCGGGTAAACTGTGACTGCAAAAAGCAAGAATGCGAGTACTGCGGATTTGATACACAGCTAATAGGAAAAAAGATTAACCCTGCCGTATTTAAGCCGCCTGAAGGGGAAGCTACCGCTGCCATAGAAGTCCCGAGAGGAATAGCATGCTGCTATGTGGTAAGTGACGGTACAAGTAAACCATACAGGGTAAAATGGCGCACGCCTTCTTTTTCATCGGTGCAGGTACTGCCGGAGCTTATCAAAGACCGTCCATTTTCAGATTTAATGCCGATTTTCGGAAGCCTTGACGTTGTGCTCCCGGAAGTCGACAGGTAAAAAACGGAGAAAAACCTGACAATGTATGATTTATACGCAAAAATTCTAAATATAATCGGAATACCGGAGATTTTCGCTCAGGTCTCATGGCCTATATTCCCCTTTGCATGCGTTGCTGCGCTTCTGGTGCTGGTAGTGATATTCCTGGTGCTTATGGAAAGGAAACTCCTTGCTTACCTCACAGTAAGAAAAGGCCCTAACAGAGTCGGGCCAAACGGCTTTTTGCAAACATTTGCGGATGCCATTAAGCTTCTTTTTAAAGAGGATATTATGTCCCGGGATACCAATAAGCTGCTTTTCACTATTGCGCCGATAATTGTATTTGTCCCGACAATGGTAATTTATGGTTTAATGCCGTTTACAGAGCATTTTTTGGCTATAAACGTTGCAGTAGGGTTATTTTTAGTCTTTGCGTTATCATCAATAACAACGGTTGGAATAGTGCTTGCAGGCTGGGCAAGTAATAATAAGTATTCGCTTCTCGGCGGAATGAGGTCTGCGGCACAGGCGATCAGCTATGAAATCCCTCTTGTAATTGCGGTGTTAAGTATTGCGGTTCTTGCAGGCAGCCTGAATATGTCGGAAATAGTAAAAAGCCAGGCCGGCGGCATTTTTTCATGGAACCTGTGGCCGGCTTTGATTGGGTTTATCGTCCTGTTTATATGCTCCATTGCGGAAGTTAACAGGATCCCGTTTGACCTGCCCGAAGCGGAAAGTGAACTTGTAAGCGGTTATAATACGGAGTATTCGGGGATGAAATTTGCTCTTTTCTTTCTGGCAGAATACTCAGCAATGTTTATAATAAGCGTATTAATTGCCACCCTGTTTTTAGGCGGGTATTTACCGCCGTTTAGCGAATATTTATCAGTAATTTTGTTCAAGAATATACTGAATAACCAGGCTTTATTGGGTGTATTTATACATATAGAGCAGGGGTTCTGGCTAATAGCAAAGACTTACGCCATAATTTTTACGATAATGTGGATCAGGGCAACGCTGCCAAGGTTAAGGGCAGACCAACTTATGGCATTCAGCTGGAAATTCCTGCTGCCGTTGTCGCTTTTCAATTTAATACTCGTAGCATCTTTAAAACTAATCTTTTAAGGGATATAATTTATGCAAAATGCTCTAATACCAATAGAAATAATAGAAAATAAAATCTATATTATTCGTAACCACAAAGTTATGTTGGATAGCGATCTTGCCAATCTGTACGGTATTGAGACAAAAAACCTGAATAAAGCTGTAAAACGTAATTTGGACAGGTTTCCGGATGATTTTATGTTTCAGCTTACTGATAAAGAGTGGGAATCTTTGAGGTTCCAAATTGGAACCTCAAAAGAAGGTAAAGGCGGAAGGCGTTTTAATCCTTATGCTTTTACGGAGCAGGGCGTTGCTATGTTATCAAGCGTTCTTAACAGCAGACAAGCTATAGCTGTCAATGTTCAAATTATGAGGACATTTGTAAAGCTCAGGGAACTCGCTTTAAGCCATGCAGAAATGGCAAAAGAATTGCAGGAACTTAAAATGAACTTGATAAATTATGCCAAACATAATAATACTCAAATAGAAGAAATCTTCAGACAGCTGGATTATTTAAATAAACTTCACGAACCCTCAAAAATAGGTTTTTAATAAAAGGTAGAAATAATGAAAAACGTAGTAGTTAAGACAATAAACGGAATTATAGAAATCACCCGGGGAATGTTGACCATAATGAAACATTTTTTCAGGAAACCTATTACACAGGAATACCCTGAAAAAACACCGGAATTAAGTCCAAGGTTCCGCGGCAGGCTTGCTCTTTTAACAAAAAGTGACGGTTCTGACGTTTGTATTGGCTGTAAATCCTGCGCTAAAGTATGTCCATGCGGTGATTTAATCCAGATTGAGACTTCAAAAGATGAAGAAACAAAAAAATTAAAAATTGACCGATTTACAATAGACATTGGTCGTTGTATATTTTGCGGTAACTGCACGGATGTCTGTCCTGTTAACGCGATAGTATCCACGGACCAATTTGAGCTTGCCGGCTACTCAAGAGAAAACTTTGTACTGGATAAAGAAAGCCTTACATTGACTCCCGGGCAGTCAGAACTGGTAAAAGACAGAAAAGAAAGGGATTAAGCAACTACAAAATGGTAATGCAGGATATAATTTACTCATTATTCTTTTATTTAATAGCGTTTGTGCTTGTTATCTCGGCGCTTGGAGTTGTTTTTATGCCGAGAATAGTATATTCTGCGGTTTCAATGATAGTTGCATTTTTATCAGTAGCCGGTGTGTTTGTGCTGTTAAACGCTGATTTCGTGGCAGTCTCACAGGTGATTATCTATGCTGTGGGCATCACGATTATTATGATCTTTGCGATTATGTTAACCGCAACCCGGCAGGATAAAAAACTCTGGCTTGCCTTAAAATTCAGGTCTTTAGCTGCTGTTGCGGCAGCGGGGCTTTTGTTCCTGGTAATTTTTGCTTCCGTGACAAAGGGAATCACAGCCCTGAGCTCGGAAGCAGGATTATTTGCAATCCATGAGCCTTCTGGTGAAACAGTCCAGCGGCTTGCAACAGAAGGAACAACTTTAACCATTGGAAAAGCGCTTCTTACTGATTATGTACTGCCGTTTGAAATTCTTTCACTATTGCTGCTTGCGGCTATTATAGGCGCTGTAGTTATTGCAGGAAAAAGACAGGAGAGGTTAATAAATCCTATATCGCATATAACAGAGGAAAAACCATAACACAAGAAATATAAACAGCGGAGTTGAGTGTAAAATGAACTGGGAAGAAATTTTAATAAAGATATTTAACGTAGAACTTACGCACTACCTTGTTTTAAGCGCTGTTTTGTTCTGCATAGGCGTTATTGGGCTTATTGTATCGAGAAATGTAATCAGGGTCTTAATGTCCATAGAAATTTTACTAAGCTCTGTTAATATTAATTTTGTGGCATTTGCAAACTATACTGACCTTGGAAGCCTTAAAGGCCAGGTTTTTGCAATTTTCGTGATGGCGGTTGCAGCAGCTGAAGCGGCGTTAGGACTTGCGATACTGCTGGCGTTATACAGAAACAAGCCTTCTGTTGATACCGAGGAATATAAGGAACTTAAGGGGTAAAGAGGATATAATGGAGCAATTTCTGGAATTTTTTATAGAAAACGCGGGAATAATTGCGGTTTTGCCTTTATGGATATTTCTTTTGATAGTTTTCGGACAAAATTTAGGTGTTTACGAAGACAAAAGAATTACGCTTGGACTTACCTGTGCAAGCACGTTTCTGGGTTTGATATTCTCGTTCTTTATATTGTTATGGACACTTGGAGCGGAAGAACCTTTTTCTAAAAATATAACCTGGCTTAGCGCCGGAAATATAGAGCTATCAGTTGGCTGGCTTGTGGATAACCTTGGGGCAATGATGCTTCTTGTAGTAACGTCGGTTAGCCTTCTTATCCAGATTTACTCTCATGGTTATATGGAGAAGGATCCCGGCTATCACAGGTTTTTTTCATACCTGAATTTTTTCAATTTTTCAATGCTCGGGTTAGTGCTGAGCAGCAATCTTTTTCAGATATATATTTTCTGGGAACTGGTAGGTTTATCAAGTTACCTGCTGATAGGGTTCTGGTTCAGAAGACCATCAGCTGCCCATGCGGCGACAAAAGCATTTATAATGAACAGGATTGGGGATTTTGGGCTTTTAGTAGGGATAATTGCCTTTTTATTCTTCTCGCTTAACTGGTGGATGGCAAGCGGAAATGTTTACCTGGGCTTTACAGTGCTGCAGCCCGCGGCTGAATACGTCTTAACCTCAGCCGGTCCTGTGGTTTATTTCCTCATAGCGCTTGCCATATTCTTTGGCCCGATAGCAAAAAGCGCTCAGTTCCCGCTGCATACGTGGCTTCCTGATGCAATGGAAGGCCCAACCCCGATAAGCGCATTAATACACGCGGCAACAATGGTTGCCGCCGGAGTATTCCTTATAGCAAGGGCATTCCCCATATTTGAGGCATCACCCGCTATTATGACTACGATTGCCTGCGTTGGGGCAATAACAGCATTTATAACAGCTACCATTGCAATAACCCAGTATGACCTCAAGAAAACCCTTGCATACTCAACATGCAGCCAGCTCGGATATATGGTAATGGCAATGGGAGCAGGTGCTTACGCTGCAGGGCTCTTCCACCTTATGACGCATGCTTTCTTTAAGGCTATGCTGTTTTTGTGCTCGGGAACAGTAATTCACGGGCTGAACAACCAGCAGGACATGCGCTATATGGGCGGGTTGAGAAAACAAATGCCTGTTGTCGCATATACTTACCTCATTGGCTGCTTTGCGATTTCAGGAATCTTTCTCAGCGGGTTCTGGTCAAAGGAAGAAATTTTCTCTGGTTTGTACGGGAATAATATGATATTACTGGCAGTAGGACTGCTTGTAGCCCTGTTAACATCTTTTTATATGTTCAGGAGCTATTTTTTAACCTTTGAAGGCGAGTATAGAGGACATGCACACCCGCATAACCCTCCAAAAGTTATGACGGTACCCTTAATACTGCTTGCCATACCTTCCGCACTTATCGGTTTTCTGCTAAGCGGGGTGTTATTCCTCCCTTCTTTCGATAAATACATATCTTCGGGCCAGGAGGCTATTATACACGCTGAGCATCACTCAGGGCTTTTATTGCCTGTAATTTCGCTATTAATAGCTGTTATAGGCTTACTGGCCGCCGCATATTTTTATTGGGAAAGGTTTAAAGGAATAAAGGAAAGTATTAAACTGACTGCTGATAAGGTTATTAACGGATTCAAGCCTCTTTATGCGCTTACGACAAACCTTTGGTACATAGACAGGTTATATTATATGTTTATAGACAATATTTTCCTTCCGGTATGCGGGTTTACGGCTAATTTCGATAAGTTTATAGTTGATGGCCTGGTTAACCTTACAGGGTATAAGATATGTTTTGAAGGCTGGGTTTTAAGGCAGTTGCAGACCGGGCAGTTGCAGACTTACCTTGCGATCCTGTTTTCAGGACTTGCAGGTCTTGCGTTAATATTTGTTTTGCTCCAGTTATTGATATAGAGGAAGATGATGGAATTTTTATCGCTTACATTATTAATATTTTTACCGCTCATAGGCGCTGTTATTATATTTTCACCGTGGTTTCCACAGAACGAAGTTAAGATAAGGCGTTTTGCCAAGGGATTTAGCGGAATTGTGTTTATCTATTCCCTGTTTTTTCTGGCATTTTTTAACCCTATGGAAAAAGGCTTTCAGTTTAATGAGACCATAACTTTTCCCGGCGGAAAACCATGGATTGAGCAATTAGGTGTGAATATAGCATTCGGCGTTGATGGTATTTCAATGTTGCTGATAGTTTTAACAACTTTTCTTGTGCTTCTTGCATTGATAGCAAGTAAATACAGTATTACCAAAAGGCACAAATTTTATTATTCCATGATCTTTGTGCTGCAGACCTCTATTTTAGGCGTGTTTGCCGCAAAAGACCTGTTTTTGTTTATTATATTCTGGGAACTTGAGCTTATACCAATGTATTTCCTTATTTCTGTCTGGGGGTCAGGCAGAAAAGAGTACTCAGCCATGAAATTTATCCTGTATACCTTTGCTGGAAGTGTGTTTATGCTGGCGGCAATCCTTGCAATAGTATACTATAATTACCTGCAAACAGGGGTATTGACCTTTGACCTTAATACATACACTTATATGAAGGCTTTTGTCTATCCTACAGTGTTTGGGATACTGGCTTTCCTGGGATTTTTCATTGCTTTTGCGGTTAAGCTGCCTGTTGTGCCGTTTCATACGTGGCTTCCTGATGCCCACGTTGATGCGCCGACCCCTGTAAGCATGCTGCTTGCCGGAATTCTCCTGAAAATGGGAGGATATGGGCTTATACGGATGAATTTGCAGATAATGCCTGAAATATTAAAAATTCTCTCTCCTTTAATTGTGATTCTTGGGATTATAAACATTTTATATGCCGCAATTATTGCTACTGCGCAGAAAGATTTGAAAAAGCTGGTTGCCTACAGCAGTGTGAGTCACATGGGAATAGTGCTTCTGGGGCTTGGCGCAATGAACATTTCCGGCGTATCAGGTGCCGTATTCCAGATGATAGCGCACGGAGTAATCAGTGCAGGGCTGTTTATGATTGTGGGAGTAATTTATTTAAGGACGCACACGAGAGAAATCTCAGACCTTGGCGGTTTGGGGCAAAATTCGCCGAAAATAATGTATTTTTCCATGATCATTGCCCTTGGAAGCCTTGGTTTACCGCTTTTAATAGGGTTTGCCGCTGAAACACTCGCTTTCTACGGGGCTTTTACTTCTGAGGTATTTAGCGGGTTCAGTTTATTTAATATATACATCCCTGTATCAATACAAATACTTACTGCTATTGGGATAGTAGGTGTTATTTTTACGGCGGTTTACGTTTTATGGATGTTTCAGAGAGTTTTTTGGGGGAATATGTTTGATAAATGGCGGAAATTCCACGATGCAAGCCCTCATGAAATGGTGGTGTTAATATCTTTAATTGCTGTAATCGTATTTTTCGGCTTATATCCGGAAGGGATGACAGGTATTTTTGTCCCGACAATTGACGGTATTATGAAATTGATTTAGCTGGAGTAAAAAAATGGAACTTCTTAATGATATAAAAATCGCGCTTTTACCGGAATCAATAATGGTGTTGTTTATTCTATTAACGGTAATTTTAAGCTTTACTGCCGGGAAAAACCAGCAGGGCGCCATATTTTATATAAGCCTGGGCGGAGTTGTCCTTGCTTTATTATCAATTTTGTTTACGGGTTTTTCGCCGGAAAAAGAAGTCCTTTATAATAGCTTTACCTCAAATTACTTCACTGTGGTATACAGGAGCATAATCCTTGCCGGAACGATCTTTACGCTGTTTCTTACAAAAGATTACGTGGAGGGTTTCGGCAAAAGCAGGGGAGAATTTTATTTTCTTTTACTGACTGCTTCACTGGGGGCAATGCTTTTGTGCGGGGCAAATGACCTTATAGTGGTTTTTGTGGCGATGGAAACTCTCAGTATATCAAGTTTTGCACTTTGCGGTTATACAAAATCAGACCGGTTAAGCAATGAGGCCGCTTTAAAATATCTTGTATTCGGAGCTGCCGCAAGCGCTGCCATGCTTTACGGATTTTCATTTATCTATGGGATTACTGCCAGTACTAATTTACGGGAAATATCCGGGTTTTTATCAACTTATGAGGTTAATTCAGTCTTAATTATAGCGTTTTTATTTATCCTGGCAGGATTTGGCTTTAAGATATCCGCTGCTCCCTTTCAGGCGTGGGCACCTGATGTCTATGAAGGGGCGCCGATTCCCGTTGCGGCGTATCTTTCCGTTGTCTCCAAAACAGCAGGGTTCGCTGTTTTAATAAGGTTTATGACTGTTTTATTCCCGAGTTTTACTATATTCAGCATAATTCTTGCTACGCTGGCGGTAATAACAATGACGGCAGGCAATCTAATGGCGCTGGGACAGCAGAATATCCGAAGGCTTATGGCATACAGTTCTATAGCACACGCTGGATACATTCTTCTTGGAATGGCAATATTGACTACTGATGGGATAACTGCAATGACGTTTTACCTGATAACCTATCTGTTTATGAATTTTGGAGTATGGGCAGCGATAGAAACCCTTGCAATTGCTGCCGGTAAGGATAATATTGACGATTTCAGCGGACTTGGTAAGAAATACAGGTATTTTTCACTGGGGTTGGTACTGTGTCTTCTCTCGCTTGCGGGAATTCCCGTTACAGCAGGATTTTTCAGCAAATTTTACCTGTTCAAGGCAGTAGCCGTTGCAGGTTACGAATTTATGCCCGTACTGCTCATTGCCCTTATAAACACAGCTATAGCACTGTTTTACTATATGCGCATAATTAAAGTGATTTACCTGAAACCCGCAAATGAAATAAGGCATGAACGCGCATTCAATGTTGCAATCCCCGCGAAATTTGTAATGGCGCTATGCGTAATCGGGGTTTTGCTGCTTGGGGTCTTCGCTTCCCCGGTTATTGAGAAATCAGGGGTAGTTAATGCCGATATTTTTAGTAAAAAACAGGTAAAAAACCATTAAAAAATTGTTTGTTGTTGCCTATACTTTCTTATGAAACTAAAATTAAAATAAAGAATAAAAGATATAGAAGAAAATGGAAACCGGAAGATGATAATACCAAGCATTGACTTAATGAACGGAAAAGCGGTACAGCTAAAACAGGGCAGGGAAAAAGTCCTGGAAAGAGAAGACGTTTTTGACCTGGCGCAGTATTTTGGAAGATTCGGGGAAGTTGCGGTAATTGACCTTGATGCGGCAATGGGCAGGGGAAATAATAACGAGCTTATTAAAGAACTGTGTAAAGTAGCTAACTGCCGGGTAGGCGGCGGAATCCGGACAAAAGAACGGGCAAAGGAAGTTATAGCTAACGGCGCAAAAAAAATAATAATAGGAACAGCGGCTTCCAGAGACTTTCTTACTGACCTTCCCAAAGAAAAAGTAATTGTAGCTATAGATTCCCGGGGAGGTAAAGTTGTAACGCAGGGCTGGCAGGAAGAGTCAGAAAACACTCCTGAGCAGCTTGTCAGAGAACTTGACGATTATTGCTCAGGCTATTTATACACTATAGTAGAAAAAGAAGGTTTAATGGGCGGTTGTGACCTTGATTCCATTTTAAAAATCCGGGCAATTACAGATAAAGAAATAGTTGCAGCAGGAGGAATCACGACAATTGATGAAATAGTAAGACTTGACCAGTCAGGGACAAGCTGTCAACTTGGAATGGCAGTTTATACCGGGAAAATAATCCTGGAGGATGCCTTTGTTGAGCTTTTGGATTTTGAAAAAAATGACGGGTTAATCCCTACTATTATTCAGGATAAAAAATCTAAACAGGTCTTGATGATGGCTTACAGCACTAAAGAGTCGGTAAAAGTTAGTCTTGAAAGCGGAAAAGCAACATATTTTTCTCGCTCAAGGGAATGTGTCTGGACAAAAGGAGAAACTTCCGGGAACACGCAGGAATTAATCAGCGCAAAATACGATTGTGACAGGGATACACTGCTTTATACCGTTAATCAAAACGGAGTAGCCTGTCATACAGGTGAATATTCCTGTTTTGACGAAAAGGATTTTGATTTTGAATCTCTTTACGATATTTTGCAGGACAGGCTTTTAAAACTTCCTGAAGATTCTTATACTACAAAACTTTTTAAGGATGAGACCCTGCTTAAAAGAAAAATAAATGAAGAAGCGTTCGAGGTTATACATGCTAAAGATAAGGATGAGCTGACCTGGGAGGTTTCCGACCTTGTATATTTTGTAATGACATTGATGGTAAGACACGGGGTTGCCATAGAAGATGTAAAAAACCATCTTGCTTCCAGAAGAAAATAAACTGAATTTTTACAATATGAAATTTTTAAAATACAGTGATATAAGCGAAGATTTTTATAAATACCGGGATTTTACCGGGTTAGAAACTGTTTTTGAAATTCTTGATTATGTAAAAATCCACGGTGATGAGGCTGTAAGAAAATATAGCAAGCAGTTTGGAGACGGGGATATACAAAAACTTGAGCTGACTGAAGAGGAAATTCAGGAAGCCGTAGAAAATACGCCTGGTGATATTAAGGAAAACATAGAAAAAGCCGTAAAAAATATTAAAGGTTTTGCCCGGGCGCAGTTTGAGTCAATTAAAAACGTGGAAATCAAGCAGGAAGGTGTGACCCTCGGGCATAAAATTATCCCTCTTGACCGCATAGGAGCATATGTTCCCGGCGGGAACTACCCGTTGCCTTCATCTGCGCTGATGTCAGTTATTCCGGCAAAGGTCGCAGGGGTAAGGGAAGTGATAGTTTGCAGCCCAAAAATCCGGCCGGTAACCATAACAGCCTGCAAAATGGCAGGAGCAGACAGGATTTTTAAAATCGGCGGGGCACAGTCAATTGCCGCTATGGCATACGGGACAGAGTCTGTTCCTGCAGTAAATAAAATAGTAGGCCCGGGAAATAAGTATGTAACCGCCGCAAAAAAAGCAGTATACGGTACTTGCGGAATAGATTTCCTGGCAGGCCCCAGCGAAGTTATGATTATAGCAGATGATACCGCAAATCCCGAGTTTATAGCGGCGGATATGCTTGCCCAGGTAGAGCATGACCTTGATGCAAGGGCTTACCTGGTCACTACTTCCGAAAAACTGGCCGTAAAAGTTACAGAAAAAGTTGATGAGTTTCTAAAAGAGTTAAAAACAGCTGATATTGCAGCAAAAGCAATCTCTGAAAGCTACGTGATACTGGTTGATAACATAGACCAGGCAATCGATGTTTCTGATAAAAAAGCGCCTGAGCATCTGGAAATATGTTATGAAAAAGCAGCCGGGGACATAGACAGGTATAAAAACTACGGTTCCATGTTTATTGGGAATTACTCGGCTGAAGTTTTCGGTGATTACTGCAGCGGGACTAATCACGTGCTTCCCACTAACGGTGTTGCTAAATATTCAGGAGGGTTAAGCGTGTTTGATTTTGTGAAAGTCCAGACCTACCAGGAGATTTCTGAGACCGCAGCAAAGCAAAATCTATGCCAGACTGCTTCCGGCTTTGCGGAAACAGAGGGCTTATTTGCACATAAACTTTCAGCGGATTTAAGAGCGAAAAACCGTTTTTAAGTTAATAAAGGTTGCATCTTTGCTGTAGTCTAACCGGTTTGTATAATACCTTTTTATGTAAATCAATGGCAAAATATAGTAATTTTGGATAGTTATCTTTCAATTGATAATTTTATTTAGCTGATACTATAATTTTTAATACCTGTTTGTTAAAGTAAAATTCATATATAAAAATGGACGAAAAAAATCAGTCAAATAATAATATTTACAGCAATTCAAGTAACCGTTTAAAAAGAAAAAACAGGTTTGACCATGTTTTAAAAGCTGCAAAGGAACAAAGAAAAGACGAACATTTCGGTTTCAAATGGACATTAAAGGCAGTTTTAATAAGCCTGTTATTTTTAGCAATCGTATTTTACTTTGCCGAAGCCGAAAAAAATCCGTATCTTATTTCTGTAAATGATGTAGTAAAAAAATCAGGACTTCGTTCAACCTGGATGACGCTTACCGGTAATAAAAACATCCTGTTTCTGGGAGTTGATTCAAACGGCAGGACGTCAGACCCGTTTTTCGGCACAAGAAGCGATACTATAATAATTGTAAGCGTTGATAAATCGGGCAAATCAGTAAATGCTGTATCAATACCACGTGATAGTAAGGTATACCTTGCAAAAGGGCAGGGGGCAGACAAGATAAACGCTGCTCATGCTCTTGGAGGGCCGGAACTGTCCGTAAAAACCATAGAAGAAACCTTTGGCATAAAGATAAACAACTATGTAGTCGTGAACTATCAAGGAGTGCGGGATTTTGTCAAAGTTTTAGGCGGTGTCCCGATTAACGTTGAAAAGAGGATGTATTACAGGGACAGGTCAGCGGGATTAACCATAGACCTGCAACCGGGAGAACAGGTCTTAGACGCAAACCAGGCAGAGGGGTATTTAAGGTGGCGGCATGACGCAATGGGAGATATAGGCCGGATAAGAAGACAACAGGCTTTTGCAAAGGCATTCCTTAGAAAAATGAAATCCCGGGACACAATTCTGAAAGCACCTGAATTAGTCGAAATTTTGAGCAAAAACATAAAGACAAACCTGAATCTTTTTGAAATTTCAAGGCTTATTAAAATTGCCTCTAACCTTGAAATTAGCGAGGTAAAAGTTGCTACGCTTCCCGGCAGGCCGTCTAAGTACGGGCCGATTAGCTACTGGATTCTCGATACTGAAAAAACCCAAAAAATTATAAACAGGCTAATTTACCGTGAAGAACCTGTTGATAGCAAAGAAGAGCTTACTATTAGCCTGTTTTATTCCCCCGGGTACGGAGATGATATTGAAGAAATTGTGGATAAAATTCACTCAGCCGGTTTTAACGTAACATTCCGTACAAAAGAAGATAACCACTATTCCCGAATAGTCGCCCATACCAAAAAAGCGGCCTTCAGCAGGGTTGAGTCCTTAAAGGAGGAGGTTCCACAGCTTAGCAACTGCCAGTTTATAGTAGAACCGGATGAAAATCTGTACCCATATACCGATTTTACTGTGGTAATAGGCAACCCAAAGACCTATGAGCAACATTAAGATTTTTTTGAGATGTTTTCATGGTAATGCTCTAGCCTAAACTGATTTGGTAATGAAAAAAGATCAAAAATTGTCATAATGAACAGAAAAAAAGGAGAATCATTATGGCAATTTTAAAAA
>JANQIY010000251.1 GCA_028281965.1 Candidatus Gastranaerophilales bacterium | reverse complement strand
ACAGCCACCCTATAGGTGGAAAAGAGGCTCCGCCTCTTTTCGATTCTCTATAATTTTTTGGCAAATGTTGCATAGTCATATCCTGGCTTTTGGCTAATTGGCAACTCAAGTTAAAAAGTTTTTAAAATAAAAATTAAAATGGATGTATTAAAAAATGACACTAAAAAGATAGGTAACGATAAATAAATATGGCTTTTTAAAACCCTTACAGTTTTAACAAACAATTTTTTCATTTTCTCCTCACAAAAAATAAAAGTCTAATCTACAAACTTAAATAAATAACGTGATTAACTAAAGTAATTGTTGTCTAATATTCAAAATTTTTATATAGCCTGCCTGTACAGTGTTAGTTCAAAAAAAGCGCCTGTACGTAGAACCCGTTAACCCCACCCGGATAATTTCCCCCGGCAATGTCTTGATGCGATGAACTTTAAAATAAATGAACAATAAGCTTTTAAAAGATTTTTTTTTACAGCAAATTTAGATAACTTTTTTTTAAAAATTCAATTTATTTCTAAAAATTTCATACAAAAAATTTAATTTACGTTTACAAAGCGTTACAAACATAGATTTTTTTCTAAAGTTTATAAAAATAATACCGATCCTATAAATGTAAGGCCATTTTAAGACCATACCCAAAACCTCCTCCCCGAGTCTAGTTGCCGCTCTAATAAGCGGCTTTTTTTTTGTGAAAATTCTTTATATGCCGCCCGGAATAAATTTCGGATTTTGTTGCTAACCCCTGGAGCGTTATGGATAAAGCGGATATATATTCCAGGCAAGGAAGGCTTTTCTTGCGGCAGCGCAGTCTCACATACCAACCCGGAGTGAAAGCCAAACCCATTCCGGTATAAGAGCCTGCCTGGCTAAAATTACCGATAGCTTTTTATATAAAGCGATACAGGCTCCCCCGGCACGGCGATGTGTTAAAACCCCATACGGCTGTGGTCAACAGGCGTATAGGGTTTTAAGCAAACTGCTTCTAATATTCTCATAAATTCGTTCGGTGTTTTTTGGTTCAAATAGGGCTAAAATAATATATGAATAATTAAAATGCTTTTCTCCGGAGATACTCCTTTGAACAAAGATAAAGATTACTATAAAATACTTGGTATTAGCCATAGCGCTGATAAAAGAGAAATCAAAAAAGCCTACAGGCACCTTGCAAGGAAATACCACCCCGACGTAAATCCCGGTAACAGAATTTGCGAGGATAAATTCAAGGAAATCGGGGAAGCTTTCCATGTTTTAAACGATGATAAAAAACGCGTTCAGTATGATGTTTTAAAAGGGTTAACCCGGGCCAGGCCAAAGTCGACTGAGCAAAAGAAAAGTCAGACCTCAAAGGCATATTCCGGCACAAACGAAAAGCCTGCCGACAAGTCTTTTAATATGGACTTTGAATCAGTCTTAAAAGGTTTTACAAAGAAATTTTCCCAAAAGGCAAAAACCGAAAGCAAAAAACAAAAACCTCAGGGCGGAACACAAAAACCTCCGCCTAAAAAAGGTGAGGATATCAGTACAGAGGTAAATATAACCATCACAGAAGCTCATAATGGTACTGTAAGAAAGGTTAATATACTTAGAACCGACACCTGCCCAAAATGCAAGGGAAAACGCTTTATTAACAACTCTTCCTGCGGTAATTGCAGCGGAAAAGGAGAGATTTCAAATTATAAGCAATTGAACGTAAAAATCCCCTCAAAGGTTACTGAAGGCTCAAGGATAAAGATTGCCGGGGAAGGAAATAAAGGTATTAACGGCGGGGAAAATGGCGATCTTTTCCTTGTCGTACATATTATAAAAAGCGCTTTCTTTACTTTTGACGGGACTAATATATACTGTGAAGTTCCTATCACTCCTACGGAAGCAGCGCTTGGAGCTGAAATACAAATCCCGTCAATTGAAGGGTTTATAAACATTAAAATTCCGCCGGAAACTCGCTCAGGACAAAAATTTAAGCTTTCAGGGGAAGGATTGCCTGACCCAAATTCCGGCAAAAGAGGAGATCAAATTGCGACCGTAAAAATTGAAATCCCCTCAAACCTTACAGAAAAGGAAAAAGAGCTTTATAAAGAACTTGCAAAAATGAGAAAGTTTAATCCAAGAGAACACATAATCCAGGAAAACAGAACCGGGACAAGATTATAATGCGGGAATGAGTTTGAGCCTGCAACACCTGCTCTTCGCAGCGAAAACGCGGACAGCACAGCCTGCTTCGCAGCTGTTTCGGCTCTTCGCTCACGCATACGAGCAACCATCCTGACACGGGGCGGTAATCTATCTAAACGGGCTGAAATCCCATGACGTTAACTGGCTTTTTTATATTTATCTGCTATTATAAACCTGTCGTAGTATACATGTAAAAAATATGTGGGAGAAATGGTTTATGCTAACTATGGAAAAACCAAATGATGAAAAACAGAGCAAAGCTCAAATGTCGAGCCCAGGTATTGCCGGGCTTGAGTACATTGGTGTTGCGGTAATTCTTGCTGCTCTTGCAATTGCGGTTGCAGTATTCAAGTTTGACCTGCTTGCCAATGAAAACCTGATTTACAGTTCTTTAGCGGCAGGAATTATTTCGCTGGTATTTGCGGCGTTCCTCGCCGGTAAGATTGCAGGCTCAGAACCCGGGAATGACCGGATGATGGAAATCGCCAAATATGTACAGGAAGGCGCCATGGCGTTTTTAAAACGTGAATATAGCGTACTTGCAGGATTTGTACTGGTTGTATTTGGTTTAATCGGTTATTTTATTAACTGGCAGACTGCCGCTTGTTTCATAACAGGAAGCATCTGCTCGGCGGTCGCCGGTTTTATCGGAATGTACGTTTCAACCAGGGCAAATGTCAAAACAGCCCAGGCTGCCACAAAATCTTTAAATGGAGCCCTGGGGGTCGCTTTCGCAGGCGGGACCGTTATGGGAATGGTTGTTGTAGGACTTGGACTTACGGGATTATCAGTCCTGTATATGATTTTTCAAGACCCTAACATCATTAATGGTTTCGCTCTGGGGGGAAGCTCAATAGCTTTATTCGCCCGTGTCGGAGGCGGAATTTACACCAAGGCGGCTGATGTAGGGGCTGACCTGGTCGGAAAAGTAGAGTCAAACATACCGGAGGACGACCCGAGAAACCCTGCTGTTATTGCTGACAACGTAGGTGATAACGTAGGCGACGTAGCAGGAATGGGAGCTGACCTTTTTGAGTCCTATGTAGGCTCAATTATAGCGGCCATGACGCTTGGAGCGGTAACAATAGGAGGTATGGGAATCCTTCTTCCTCTGGTAATTGCCGCAATTGGAATTTTTTCCTCAATTTTAGGAACAGCTTTTGTAAGGACAGACGAAAAATCCGACCCGATGAAAGCCCTAAACTGGGGCACTTTTGCATCGGCTGCAATTATGGTTGCAGGCTCGTTTTTCGCGGTTAAATACCTTATGCCGGCGGAATCGTTCTACCTGTTCTGGGCATTGGTATATGGCCTGGTAGCGGGAATCGCAATAGGACTGTTTACACAGTACTACACTTCGGCTGAATACAAACCCGTAAAGGATATAGCGGAAACTTCCGTAACAGGTGCGGCAACAAACATTATCGCAGGTCTTGGAGTCGGCATGGTGTCAACGTTCCTGCCGATTATTGCTATAGTCTTAGCGGTTATTTTCTCATACTATGCAGGCGGGGTTTATGGAATCTCACTTGCCGCTATCGGAATGCTTGCTACAGCCGGAATGGTCATAGCAGTTGACGCTTACGGCCCTGTTTCTGATAATGCCGGTGGAATCGCTGAAATGGCGGAGCTTCCACCTGAAGTAAGGGAAAAAACGGATAAACTTGATTCCGTAGGAAACACAACAGCCGCTATTGGTAAGGGATTTGCCATAGGTTCAGCCGCTCTTACCGCATTAGCGCTTTTAACAGCTTATTCACAAGTAGTTGGCCTGGAAGGAATTGACATCCTGAATCCGGAAGTAACCGTGGGTCTTCTGTTCGGGGCTTCACTGCCGTTTGTATTCTGTGCGCTCACTATGGGCGCAGTAGGAAGAGCCGCCAGTGAAATGGTCACCGAAGTAAGAAGACAATTCAAGGAAATTGCCGGGATTATGGAAGGGCAAACAAAACCTGACTATGCAAAATGCGTGGATATAAGTACAGCTTCTGCTATTAGGCAGATGGTAATACCGGGATTAATGGCGGTTGCAGCGCCGCTCCTTATAGGTCTTTTGATTGGAGCGGAAGCCCTCGGCGGAATGTTATTCGGCGCCATCGCATCCGGTGTTTGCCTTGCTATTATGCTTGCAAACAGCGGTGGAGCATGGGATAACGCTAAAAAATACATCGAAGCCGGAAATCTTGGCGGAAAAGGAAGCCCTGCCCATGCGGCGGCGGTTACCGGAGATACAGTGGGCGACCCCTGCAAGGATACTTCAGGTCCTTCCCTGAATATTCTTCTTAAATTAATGGCGATTGTTTCACTCGTATTCGCGCCGATTTTCTAGAATAATTTAAGTATATCTTAAGGCAGGGTGGGCATTATGCCCACCCTGCCCCTTTTTAGGGAAGTTGAAAAAATAATAAAACTTGCTGCTTTGCAAGAAATATTTACGGGAGGATTGCGATTAAGCAGTCCTCTTATTTTTATTCGAGACATTCTCCATCCGGTATATAAGTTCTTCCTGGGCTACTTCACTTAGATTGTTAACATTTTGTAAATTTTATCAGGTATTTTTTAAAGTTAAATTCAAAAGATACCGATAAGTAGAATAAGGCAGTCGGGCAAAAAGAATTTTACCTTAAGCTACTACCACACATCCCTCTCAATGAAAGGGGGATTTCATACGAAAAAATTTTGAAAAACATAAAAATATAGGAGAGTAAAAAATGAGTGACATTCGTATCAATCAAATTAAAGGGATTCAGGCGCAAAAAACTAACAAAAAAGAAAAGGAAGAAAAACAAAGCGAAGCTAAGGTAAATCAGGAAGCTAAAGTCGTCAAAAAAGAAGCCCGGGAAGTTTTGACATTCATGGCCCAGTCAGCTGCTTTGAACAAGTCTGTTATAAAGAAAAAAGAAATTGATACTGCAAAACACGTCGATTCCAACAGCCAGGAGAGAATCGAGCAAATGATGAAAGTTTTTGACGAAACTATTTTACAATCTGCGGAAGTAGCAATCAAAGAATTCGGCTTATCTGAAAAAGCTGGTCAGGACGTAGCCATTATGGCATTTAACCAGAGATTCCTGGTATAAAAAAAGGGAAGCATTGGAATAAAAAAAAGGCGGTTAATACCGCCTTTTTTATTTTGCCACAAACTTTATCAGTAAAGATGCTTTCTTTTGATAACAAACAACGGAGGATAAGATAGCTAACCCGTCATTCAGGTTAGTTATTCTTTTTTATGCAGGCTTTAACAAGACTTTTAAAGCAGGTTCATAAAAGTTTAATCAATTTTTGTTAATACTTAGCCTGCTTTATATTGCAACTAAAATTGCTCGTTATAAAATTAAAAACACTACTTTGAATTTAGAAAACTTTTTAATGGGCAGACTATGAAACTACTTGACAAAACCAAAGTGCAGGAAGACTTGCTTGAAAAACTTAAGCAGGAAATGGTTACCCCTGCATATGAGTCGTGGATAAAGCCGATTAAAATTTGCTCTTTAGACGAAAAAACCATGGTCATATCCACAAACAGCAACCTTGGTAAAGGATGGATTTGTAAAAACTCCCTGGAAACCATACAAAACGCTCTTTATGAGATTACGGGCCAGAGACTGGAGATAAAAGTTAAAGTTGAAAAAACCGACAGCCAAAAAACGAGATCGAAACCGACAAAGCCTCAAAAGCAGGAACACCAGGCTATAAACAAAAGTACCTCTTTAACGGAATCCAACATTGACTCTTTAAAGAGCCTTTCCAACAACCTGAACCTGAAATACACCTTTGAAACCTTTGTTGTAGGCCCTCATAATAAATTCTGCCATGCCGCTGCATATGCGGTAGCTCAATCGCCGGCAAAAGCTCATAATCCGTTATTCATTTACGGCGGGGTAGGCCTGGGCAAAACTCACATTATGCAGGCCATAGGACATCATATCCTTGCAAATTACCCGCAACTGAACATAAAATATTGCAGTGCGGAAACCTTTACCAATGAACTCATAAATTCCCTGAGAACAGATAAAATGCCTGCTTTTCGTGCAAAATACAGGCAAATGGACGTTCTCTTACTTGACGATATCCAGTTTATCGAAGGCAAGGAAAACACTCAGGAAGAAATCTTCCACACTTTCAATACCCTTTATGAATCAGGAAAACAAATCATACTCACAAGCGACAGGCATCCT
The DNA here is from genome assembly GCA_028281965.1 of Candidatus Gastranaerophilales bacterium. Taxonomy (GTDB): domain Bacteria; phylum Cyanobacteriota; class Vampirovibrionia; order Gastranaerophilales; family UBA9971; genus JANQEB01. Next base: position 9,387 of record JANQIY010000251.1, on the reverse strand, counting down.
AAAAATATTTCCACCTTGACTGAAAGACTGAGGAGCAGGTTTGAATGGGGAATTCTCGCCGATATCCAAATGCCTGACATAGAAACCCGCCTTGCAATTCTTAGAAACAAAGCGGAAAGAGATAATATTTCCGTTCCCGACGATGTTTTGGAACTTATTGCAACCGCTTACCAAACTAATATAAGAGAGTTGGAAGGAGCTCTAAACCGTGTTGTAGCGTATATCAGCATAAATGACCAGCCATTAACCGCTGATACCGTAAAAAACATCTTAAATGTCTCAGGCAAAGTTAAAAACCTGAATATTGAAAAAATTATAGAAACGGCAGCGCGGTACTTTTGCCTGGAATCCTCGGAAATTAAGGGACAATCCCGGACAAAAGAAGTCTCTCATGCCAGGCAGGTTGCGATATATATCGCAAGGGATTTGACAAAGTCCAGCTTTCCTACGATCGGCGATGCTTTCGGCGGAAGAAAGCACACCACGATCCTTTATGCTTATGAAAAAATGAAAGAAGAGCTTCAATTAAATAAAAACCTGGCGGAAACCATAACAGAAATATCAAAGCGGCTTACCCAGGAAGGTTATTAACAACGGAATTCCCTATTTTTACGGGATTTTTTGCCGACTTGAAACATTCTCTATATTTCGTTTAATATTATATTTGTTTTATTAATCTCAACTTTAATAAAACACCGTTACTAATAAACAGGAATAATAAATGATTTTGGTTGATATAATATCCTGGAGTCTTTTTGCTTACCTTACATACTACGTACTTTACAGATATGTAATCATATTCAGGTCTACTAAAGGCAAAATTTATGATATTGAAAAACGTGAGTATGAGTCTTCTTATGATAGAACCTTCACCGTAATCATTTACTCTCACAATAATTCCGCAAAAGTAAAATCCCTGGTGGAATCTTTTGCAAAGCAAAGCTATGATCCCAAAAAATACAACCTCAACGTAATCCTTGACAACTGCGATACTGAAAACACAAAGCTGCTGGAAATTCTCGGAGGTACAAAGCTCTGGCGAATTAACACGGATATTAAGCCAATCGGTAAATACAAGGCATTTGCATGGCTTCTGGAGAGAATAAGGGCGTTTGAAAACACCAATGCGTTTATCTTTCTTGATGCCGACTGTAAAATAAAGAGTGATTTCCTGGAAAAAGCCAATCTGAACTTTCACGAGGAGTCGGTCATTGCGGGAGAAACCATAAAAAGAAAGAATTTCCTGCTTAACAGGGTTGTTAATGTAAAAAATAAAATTAATCACAGGATTATAAAGCATGGAAGGTATTACCTATCCCTTGGGAACATAATTGACACGGATGTTCTCCTTATAAAGCAGGATGTGCTTGAAAAAATTGAGTTTGAATCTGTTAAAAACGGTTTTGAAGAGTCTGAATACCCGATTAAGCTGAAATACTTCAAAGTGCCGGTTGCATACTCAAGCGATATCACTGTTTATAAAAACCAGATTGAAACGCTCAAATCAATTGCAATAGATGAATACAAGAAAAGATACGGCGCTATAAGGGCATTTATAAACAATTTCAGCATCTTGTTTACCAAAAGCAGCCTTGCCGTAAAAGAGCTTATATTCTCAATGCTGTATCCATCAGGGACAATTTTTACCTTCTGGGTGCTGGTTCTGGCAGGTATAATTTTTAGCTACCCTGACGCTAGATTTTCCGGAATTATAAGCTTAAATACTCTAATATGCCTGTTTTTAGCAAAAATAATATCTGACTTTTACTCACTAATTGCTCTCAAAGGTAATTTTAACGACTATTATCACTCTGTCCTGTTATTTTTGCTATCGCCCGTAATTTACCTGAGGTCAATACTCATAGGATTTGCAACTCCCCCGGCAAACAGGAAGGAAAATGAAGCCTACAATCCGGGCATTATTAATTTTGAAAAAAATACTGCTGAGGTAACCATTACGGATGGTAAAAAAGAATTCCCCTGCAGAATCGAGGTTATCAAGACCGATGAAAATGCAAGGGCAACATTTATGTTCAGGGATAAAAAACTTAATTCCTCAAAACATCCGCGCACAAGCTATGCGGTCGAAGAAATTGTAGAAAAGCTGAAAAAACACGGTTTTTCACTAAAAATCTGCTCTAACTGCGGCTATTTTCTTATGACAGAGTCCGCCGCCGCCCATACTGAGGGAGAAAAAGGGTATTGCCTGTACAATAACTTTAAGGAAAACTCGAAGGAAAAGGAATTTATGCCTGTCTGGGAAACCTGTAAAAACATAATTCCATCCCAGGCAAGAGCTTATATTTTACAGCAGCTGGGACTTGAAAAACCTTCTTCCAAAAGCAAATAAATTAACTGTATTATAAATCCTACGGTATATTAATTTTTATAAATTTTTATCAAATATGCCCGAATGTATTTAATAGACTAGTAAAACGCTATTTTGTCATTACGGAAATATATTTCTGTTATTGCAAAATAAAAAAAATAACAGTAAAATATCATATATAGCTGATCTTTAAGTGTTCTCATTTTGAAGCGGATAGAAGTTTTCATAAGCAGTTTGGCTAAAGTCCGAAAATCGAGCCCTTGTGCCTTTTATCACTTACTTTTCAAGTCTTTAACCAAATGAGCTCTCAGAATTTTAAAATCCCAATACAAAAATTTTTAAGGAGTCAATGAGAGGGAGTAAAAATAAATGTATAAATTAATTTTCCGGAAACCTTTAAGGGGATTTTTTCTTTTTTTGTTGTTAACAGTATGTTTATCAGGACTTTCCCTGATTAAGATGCCTTCGGTAGAAATCCCGCTGCCTGTTTATATTCTTGGATCTTTATCCGTTTTTTTGGTGTTAAGCTTTGTAATTTACTCGAAAGCATCCATAGCCCAGACCCTGCAAATTTCGTTATCAGGAGTTTTTATTACGGCAGTTTCTTTAACCTGTATATATTTTGCTGATAGTTACCTGAATTTGTCGGAAATAGTATTAAAACCGGACTTCGTAATCTGTACCCACCCGCTGTTAGCAGGGGGAAGCCCTATTTTAAGCTTTATAGTAATCATTTTTAGCGCTAAACTTCAAGAAATTAAGACAAAACAAGCACTTCCCGATAAAACGGAAGAAAATACAACTGAACCCGACAATCCTCCTTCCCCTGCCGCAACTGACAACTCGCCTGCTCCAAACCGGGAGGGTTTTTCCGAAATGGAAACAGTTAAATTTGATTTTACGCAAAAACAGGATGAGAAAAAATTTGAAAGTAATGAGCAAACCCCCGCGGGTTCTTACGAAGAACTTTATCCTGAGAAATCTTCTTATACAAAAGAAGAGAAGGAGGAAGTGCCGGACTTTGAAGAAATTCCGCAAAATAACCTGAGAGAGTCCGAAAATACTTTACTTGCCGAAGATACGGCAGGCATAATTCCTGAAACCGGTGAACAAGAGAAATATCCGGATAATATTGAATTTATCCCGACCAATATCAGGCTTATGGAAACTTCCGCCGTAAAAGAAACAGAGGCAAAAGGCCGAATAGCTTCCATCGGCAAGCTCCTCATGAATAACCGCGAAATTGAAAACTTGATAGAAACAAATGAATCTGTAGAAGAATCGGTCATAAATACCAGAACAAATGTCATATCTTCAATTTCCGGAGAAAAAATATATAATAAATTTAGTGATATAAAAAAGAGGTTTGAACATATAAAGGAAGTGGCATTGATAGATAAAGGCGGATTCATCCTGGCCAATGACTTTGAGGATAAACAAAAGGCTCAAATGACAGGAGCATTGGTTTCAGGCGCTTATCATACGCTGCAAAACTATGTTGCCCAGCTTGCCTTGGCGGTCCCGGTCAGAATTTTCTTTGAAACGGCCAATACAAACAGTCTTATAGTAAAAACAAAAGATGAAATCCTTTTTTCAACCTGGGATAAAGAATTTAAACACATTGAATACGGCCCGGTAAATGAATTAATAGAATCCAAAGATTTTTCAGAAGCTGGTATAAAATTTTTTGCTGACCTTATAAAGATTGATGAGCTTATAGTGGTTGACATTGAGGGAAATATAGTAAGTTCTCTTGGGACCTCAGCTGATCCGGAAAAATTTGCGGCTGTATCATTGGCTATATTTGAAAATCTTAAAGTTTTCCTTATGAATGTCCAGCTGGTAAAACTTTCAAAAATAATTGTATTTACACCCGAAAAAGTTCTGACAATTGCAAAAACTAATGATAAAATAGTTTCTTTTCTTAACCCGCAGGGAGAATACCCAAAAATATCGGAAGAACTGCTTAAAATGGAAGAAATTTACTAAAGAAAGGACTTAATGAACGCCGTTAGCAACTCACTTGAAAATATCCTGCTTGATACTCAGATAATTACGCCTGAGCAGCTTAAATCTGCGGCACAACATGCCAAAAAGAGGCAAATGTCAGTTATTGAAGCAATCTGTGATTTAAAAATTCTTGAAAAAGAGGAGCTGTATTCCCATGTAAAAACCGCCCTGGAGATTCAATACGGCGTAACATTTACTGATATTACACAAATAGAGCCGGAAGAAGAACTTTTCAGTGTTTTTTCAAAAACAATCCTTGCCCAGCACAAGTTTATCCCGGTAAAAAGGAGCGGGAATGTCTTTGTATTCGGAATGGTAGAACCTGATAACCTTTTAGCGGAAAGGGAAATTCGGGACAGACTGCGTGATTTTAAGGATATAGCCATAAACAAGACCGTTATTCTTGAGGAAGATTTTAATAAGTTTATGGAAGAAAGGTACTCTATCGCGGAAGAGGAAAAGAACGAAGTTATAGAGCATAACGCGGACGAGCTTATCTCTTCAATGGGAATAGACCTTATAGAAACGTCACCTGACGATATAGACCTTGCCGATTTAAGCGAGTCAGCCGAAGAGGCCCCAATAATCCAGCTGGCAAACAGTATTTTGGGAGTTGCCATAAAGCGCGGAGCAAGCGATATCCACATTGAACCCAGGGAAAAGGACTTAATCGTCAGGTTCAGGCAGGACGGTGTCCTGGGTATCTATAAAAAGATTCCTAAAAAAATCCAGAATGCCTTAATTTCACGGTATAAAATCATGTCTGAGCTTGATATTTCAGAAAGACGCCTACCCCAGGACGGCAGGATCCGCGTAAAAATGCTCAATAAAGTAATTGATTTTCGTGTATCCAGCCTGCCCGGGAAATTCGGGGAAAAAATCGTTATGAGGATACTTGATAAGTCCAACATCTCTTTCGGTCTTGACCAGCTTATAACTGATCCTGAAACCCTGGAAATAGTCAGGGAGATGATTTCCAAGCCTTTTGGCATAATTTTTGTTACAGGCCCGACAGGAAGCGGTAAAACAACCACCCTGTACAGCGCCCTCAGCGAAAGAAACACTCCGGAAGTCAACATCTCCACGGCAGAAGACCCCATTGAATACGACCTGAGCGGAATTACCCAGACAGAGGTCAATAAGTCCATAGGGCTGGACTTTGCGAAAATCCTGAAATCTTTCCTCAGGCAAGACCCTGATATTATGCTTGTAGGCGAAACCCGCGACAGGGAAACCGCTAAAATCGCAGTGGAAGCGGCATTAACAGGCCACCTTGTGTTTACTACCCTTCATACCAACGACGCTCCGGGTTCAATCATGCGTCTACAGGAAATGGAGGTTGAACCTTTTTTAATTGCAAGTTCTACTATAGGTGTGATAGCTCAGAGACTGCTCAGGAGAATATGTTCAAACTGCAGGCAAGAATATGAACCTGACCGTCATATCCTTGAGTTTTTAGGTGTAGAAAACAGAAAAGGGACTTACTACAAAGGAGAAGGCTGTGAAAAATGCAGCGGAAGCGGCTATAAAGGTAGAGTCGGAGCCTATGAAGTAATGAAAGTCAATGACGACATAAGGGATTTAATAGCCAAAAGCGCAAATAGCCCTATACTCAGATATACAGCCCAGCAGGCAGGGATGAAAACACTTCTTGAATACAGCCTTGAGCTTGCAAAAGAAGGCCTGACAACGCTTGATGAAGTTATCAGGGTAACTTTTACTGGAGAAGGAAGCTCGATGATTTGCCCGGGATGTTCAAAACCTGTCGGCGAAGAGTACTACAAATGCCCGTTCTGCCAGTATGAACTTAAAAAAACCTGTTTAAGATGCGGGGTTATTATCCAAAAAGGCTGGATTTCCTGCGCAAAATGCGGGTTAAAGCTTATTGATGACACCGGAATTACCAGATGTTCGGAATGCATGGGGGAAATTCCCCGGGACGCTTCTGAATGTCAATGGTGCTGCACCTGTTTAACACAAAATGAAATAAACGCATAAAGGAATAAGGAGAAGCAAGAATGATAGAGCAACTACTAAACCTTGTGTATGAGAAGAAAGCAAGTGACATGCATATTTCTGTCGGATTACCCCCAATTATCAGGGTTGACGGAAAATTGATGAGGGTTGACCACCCGCCTTTAACAAGGGAAGGTGTGGAAAAAATAATCTTTGATATGCTTAATAACGAACAAAGGAGAATTCTTGAGCAGAACTGGGAACTTGACTGCAGTTACGGCGTGGAAGGTATTGGGCGTTTCAGGGTAAACGTTTACAAGGAAAGAGGTCATTATGCTCTTGCTCTCAGGACAATTGCCACAGACATTCCTACTTTTAAGGAACTTGGAATTCCTGATGTCGTAAGAGACCTGGCAGAAAGGCCAAGAGGCCTTTTACTGGTTACAGGCCCCACAGGAAGCGGTAAATCAACAACGCTTGCTTCTATAATTGACTATATAAATACAAACAGGGTTGACCATATTCTTACAATCGAAGACCCAATTGAGTTTCTCCATTATTCAAAACGCAGCGTGGTTCACCAGAGGGAGCTCGGACATGATACCAGGAGCTTTGGAAATGCACTGAGAGCAGCGTTGCGGGAAGACCCGGACATCATACTGGTTGGGGAGATGAGGGACCTGGAAACAGTTTCTCTTGCCCTGACAGCCGCAGAAACCGGCCACCTGGTACTGGGAACTCTTCACACATCTTCAGCCAGCCAGACGATTGACCGGATTGTTGACGTTTTCCCGGCCCAGCAGCAGCAGCAAATTAAAATCCAGCTTTCCAACAGTTTAATTGGGGTTCTTAGCCAGACCCTTTTGCCGAAATTAATGCCGGAAGGAACTAAAAAAGGCAGGGTACTGGCAATGGAAATCATGATAGTCACCTCAGCTATTTCCAACCTTATAAGGGAAGGCAAAACAACCCAGATATATTCCTCAATTCAAACGGGACAACATCTTAAAATGCAGACGCTTGAGACCTGTCTTAAAAACTTATGCATCAACAAAATGGTTACGTATGAAGATGCGCTGTCAAAATCCGACAGGCCTGAAGACCTTAAGCGCATGCTAAGTGATGTCTTTATCTAAAAAATAACAACAAGGTTCACCTGCAAATAAAAAATAAGGAGTACGTTTATGATTCAATATGCCTACAAAGCAAGGGATAAGCAGGGAAACTTACATGAAAACATAATAATCTCGGAAAGCGAGGAAGCGGCTCTTAAGCAGCTTTATGACAAAGGGTTATGGGTTATCCGGATTAGAAAGGGAAAATCCGCAGGAGGGTCAGTTCTTGATATTGACCTCGATGAAGTGCTTTCCAAGCTGACAGGCGTGGGGCTGAAAGATATCGTAGTCTTTTGCAGGCAGTTTGCCGCCCTTGTAAATTCAGGGATACCAATAATGAGAGCTTTGAACATACTCTCTTCCCAGGCGGAAAACAAGGGACTTGCCGATATTCTTAAACAAATAAAAGATGACGTGGAGCAAGGGGTCAGTCTTTCTGACGCTTTTAGCAAGCATACCAAAATTTTTGACCGGTTGTTTGTAAGCATGATAAGAGCCGGCGAAACCGGCGGTGTCCTTGATGAAGTCCTTAACAGGATTTCGGCGTTTATGGAGTACAGGGCCAGGTTATCCGCAAAAATCAAGTCAGCAATGGCTTACCCTGTCGTTGTTTCTGTTTTTGCGGTGATAATCTTCTTTATAATGCTCACCTTGATTTTGCCGAGATTTTCCGCTATTTTTACAAGACTAGGCAGTGACCTGCCTGCTTATACCCAATTTTTAATCAATATAAGCGAATTTTTACGCTCACCTTCGTGTATATTTTTAATATTAGCCATAGCAGCCCTGACTTTTGGATTTTTTAGAATTTACTCAACTGAGCAGGGTAAGTATTTTTTCGATAAATTATTTTTAAAAATCCCGGTAGTAGGGAATCTAGTCCAAAAAATTGCCATAGCACGCTTTACCCGGACTTTTTCTACGCTTATTAAAAGCGGGGTACCTATTTTGACCTCGCTTGAAATAGTTCAGGACTCAGCAGGAAATGCTGTTGTTGCAAAAACTGTAAAAAACATTCAGGAAGAAGTGAAACAGGGTGGAATGATCCATTTTGCCCTGGAAAGGTCAACCGTTTTCCCCCCCATGGTTATATCTATGATATCCGTTGGGGAAGAGACCGGTGAGCTTGATATAATGCTTGCAAAGGTGGCAGACTTTTATGATACTGAGGTGGAGACAGGCATTGAGGCGCTGACTTCCATGCTTGAACCTTTTATGATGGTATTTCTTGGCGGTATGATAGGAGCTGTTATAGTTGGAATGTATCTTCCTATGTTCAAAATCTTTGAAGCCCTTAATTAAAGCAAAATTTCTGAAAATCATCTTGTCTTCCGAAACTGATCATTACTGTACATGTCAAGTAGTTCGCTTATGATTTAGGTATACATTCTATTGGTAATTTATTGTCTAATCCTTGATGAGGACGATGCTCATTGTAACAGGAGCTACGCAAAGTAGAAAAAATTCATAAATAGAAAATATCCTGACTCGTTCTTTTTTAAAAGAATTGTCAGGATATTAGTATGAATGAATCTAATTATACAATGGCACTAAGGAACAAAGAATGAGGTCGTTAGAAAATAAATGAAAATAAAGCAAGATATAGGAATTTATTTATATAATGAAATACTCAAGCGAAAATCACAATTGGGATTTAACTATAATGGCCTCTTCTAAACTAATGGATATAGGAAATAGCATGAAAAATGAGCCTAGATATTCTTTTTCCACTTTCACAGGAGCTATGCTTCTTGCTGTTGCAGGGTTAGAAAGTTTTCTTAATTCAATGGCTTATTTTATTGATGATGAGGATCTCTGTTATGACTGTTTTGAAAGAAAGACTATAGAACAGAAGTTAGATTTTTTTCTTACTAATTTTCAAAAGTTTAAGCCCTCATTAATTGGACTAAACGGTCATTAGCATCGGAAAGAGAGAAAATTTTATCCTGAATCATATATTTAATATCTGAGGTTGAA
>JANQIY010000265.1 GCA_028281965.1 Candidatus Gastranaerophilales bacterium | reverse complement strand
CCCGGAAGGTGGCGCGGCGGCTACGCCGCCGCGCTTTTTTATATAGGTTTTTTGAAAATTTTATTAAACATACAAAATTTTTTGCTTACTACTTAAATAAAGCAACTAATTCCGCTGTCCTTGATGTAGTTTTCTGAATTTTTCAAAAATCGGTAGTGGTATTTTTTGACCTGGTAAAATATTTTTTCCATATATTTTTGTTGCTTGTATAATTAAAACTATAGTTATTTAGAACTTAAAAAATTTCATGCAATTACTTATCGATAAGGAGCCAGAGAATGAAAATTTGTGTGATAGGAACCGGATATGTCGGTCTTGTAGCAGGTACATGCCTTGCAGAGATGGGAAATGATGTTATTTGTGTTGATAATAACCTGGAAAAAATAAAAGAACTCTCACAGGGTAAAGTGCCTATATACGAACCGGGCCTTGAGGAGTTGATCCTGGCTAATACAAGGGAAGAAAGGCTTTTATTCACAACTGATCTTGATAGCGCTGTTAAAAACTCACTGATTTGTTTTATAGCGGTAGGAACTCCCCAGAAAGACGACGGATCATGTGATTTAAATTCCGTTTTAAAAGTAGCGGAATCTATTGCAAGATCAATGAACGACTATAAAGTAATAGTAAACAAAAGCACTGTTCCCGTCGGAACGGCTGATAAGGTAAGAGATGTTATAAAACAGTTCACGTCTTATGAATTCGATGTAATTTCAAATCCTGAGTTTTTAAAGCAGGGAGCTGCGGTAGACGATTTTCTCAAGCCTGACAGGGTCATTATCGGCTCTGATTCCCAACGGGCCACCGACATTATGCAGGAAGTCTACAGCCCGTTTTTAAGAACAGGTAATCCGGTTATTGTAATGGATGTAAAATCTGCAGAAATGTCAAAATACGCCGCTAATTCCTTCTTAGCCACGAAAATTTCATTTATAAACGAACTGGCAAATATTTGTGAAAAAGTAGGAGCTGACATAGAACAGGTAAGAACCGGAATGAGCACTGATACAAGAATAGGCAGTCAATTCCTATTTCCGGGTCTTGGATACGGCGGGTCATGCTTTCCAAAAGACGTGAAAGCCCTTATCAGGGTTGCAAAAGATAATAATGTCCCTTGTGATATCCTGCAATCAGCCGATAATACCAACGCAATGCAAAGAAAAACCTTCATCGAAAAAATTCTTAATTACTACGGCGGAGACGTCAGGGGAAAAGCCTTCGCGCTATGGGGACTCGCATTTAAGCCAAGAACCAACGATATGAGGGAAGCCCCGGCTATTACAATTATCAGGACTCTCCTTGAGCGCGGCGCTTCGGTTAAAGCGTATGACCCAAAGGCAGTTGATGAAGCAAAAAAAATTTTTAAAGACAGCATAACTTACGCTTCCAGCAGTTATGACGCTTTAGAAGGCGCGGATTCCCTCATTCTTGCCACTGAATGGAATGAGTTCAGGAGGCCTGACTTTAACAGAATTAAAAATACACTTAAAAAACCCGTAATTTTTGACGGAAGAAACCAGTATAATCCGGAAAGGATGTATAATAACGGTTTTGACTATGTTTGCATTGGAAAAAGCACTGAAAAAGTTCTTATGGAAGTTTAGCTGCTTCTAAAAATCAGAGAAATCGTCTGATTTATATAAAAATCCATGAACTTCAAGGTTTTCATTTTTATAAATAATGAAAACCTTGTTTTCTTTTATAAGCGCTACTTCAGCAACAGGAACAGCCGGTCTCTGCTCTTCTTTCAGCTCTATTATTTGCACCACAGAAGGTTTTGCTATGGTTTTACTTCCGCTAATAAGTATTAAAGTCCTTGTATCAATTGAAAAAGAGACAGCATAGATTCCCGGGCCCACATAATTGAATTCACTGTCATATGCCTTAACATCAAGGGTTATTACCGGGCAGGAAGTGGAGGCATCATCCATATAGTACGATTTTACTCCTCCTTCAACTCCCGAGCGGTAAGCATCTTTTCCCTCAGGATCGGCAGGGTTTATTAAAAAAGGCATAAAAAGTTGAAAAAGAAGATTTTCGATCATAAAATTCCTTAAAAATTTAAACGTTATAAACTCTATTTTAATGATTTTTTCAGAAGACACAATAAACTCGAGTTAACTAACCTATCGTTTGAATTACTTGTATAACCATAAAATTCAATTTAGCTTAACCTTTGAAAATTATCTTATAAGGGGGGTATTTATTATACTTTTGTTTATTTAAAACGGATTTAATATCCCATAAACTTTAGAAAAGCTTGGATTAAAAAAGGTGAGGCGGAAAAGCTTACCTTAAATTTACGATATATTTTTTGAGGAGAGCTAAAATGGAACTCAGACAGAGATATGGGGGAAATATCCAGGATTATAACGTACTTGAATTCAAGAATGTTTCCAAAGATATTCTTCCCTGGCTGGAGAAAGTCGCTCTGGAAAATAACTGCCGAATAGAAAAAAAAGAATGGATTAGTAAGTACAACAGCTACGTTGTTTATGACTATGAACCTTTTTGCTCAGATGGTTTTGAAATCAGTTTGACCATATCATCGACCAACAAAAACTATTTGAAGTTTATCCAGTATTTGTACGAAAACAAGTTAAACTTAATAGAGCACCTGAAAAACTGCCTTATCAGCTGATTAAAAAGCAGGCTACAAAAATTCTTAGCCGCCCCCTTTGCGGCGCCGCTGTCCTTAAGCTTTACAAGAAATAAAAAAGACCGACATTGTTGAGTAAATAAAAAGTGTCGGTCTTTTATAATATAACAGGACGTACGAGATGATAAAATCACCTCGTACGTCTAGAATAAGAATACCTCAACTCTGTCACCCTGGTAAAGTCCGGTGCATTCAGCCGGAATTTTCACTATACCGTGGGATTTTACAAGGGTAGACAGGAATGAAGACTGGCCAGTGTAAGGATAAGCGGAAATCTTACCGTTTTTATCTTCTATAAGCCTTACCCTGATGTAATCCTCTTTTCCTTCCGGGGAAGAAATTTTCTTCGCCAGAAAAGCGTCCAGTTTGATGGTATCCTTCCTGTCCTGCAATAAAGACCTTGGAGTTCCCGTAAGTTTTTTCAGGACGGGTTTTCCAAACACATGAAAAGATGTCATACTGGAAACCGGATGGCCCGGTAATCCAATAACAGGTTTATTACCTACAAAGGCAAGCAGAATATGGCTTCCCGGCCGCATGTCAACTTCATTAGCTATGATTCTGGAGTTTTCCAGCTCTTTTACAGCTTTTAAAGTGTAATCTTTTGATCCGGAAGAGCAGCCCCCTGAAACCAGAACCAGGTTAGAAACATCAAGCGCTTTTGAAATAGCGCTTTTTACCTGGCCCAGGTCATCCTTCACGATGGAAGAAATTACCGCCGTGCCTCCCAGCTGTTCCACGAAACCCTTTAAAACATAACCGTTGGAAGAAATAATCTGGTTAACTTTCGGTTCAGCGTCAATTGAAACAAGCTCATTGCCTGTAGGAATAATTGTTATAACCGGTTTTTTAAACACTTTCACCTGGCGATACCCTATACCTATTATTCCGCCTATATCCTGAGGACGAATTTTCCTGTTTTTTTTGATGAAAACCTCTCCCCCCAGCAGGTCTTCTCCCTTTTTAGCTATATTAACTCCCGGGCATATGCTTCTTACAACGCTGATATTTTCTTTTTCCCTGACAACACAGTCTTCTGAAATTATAGAATCGGCATTTTCCGGAAGAAACTCCCCTTTGGATATTTTTACTGCCTGATTTGAGGCAATACTAATTTTTTCTCCTTTTTCTATACCTGTCTCTTCGATAATTTGAAGCTTTATCGGTTTTGATTCCGAGGCATGAAAGATATCTGAGGATTTTACGGCGTAACCATCTATTAAAGCCTTATCAAAAGCGGGTTGATCCATTTTTATAATAACATCTTCATACAAAATCCTGTTTAAAGACTCTTCAACTCTTATATTTTCAAATTCCAGGCCGCATTCAGGTATTTCATCCAGGTACCTGCTTATAGCCGAGTCTACAGAACAACTTTGTTTATCTAAATTATTTGTTTCAAACATAAACCTGCCTCCAAAATTGTTTTTTTGTTATTATAATTGACAAAAATAAAGAATAAATTAAAAAATGCAATAGCTTTTTATGAAAACTTAATATACAATTCTGATAATATAGTATTATACCAGCAATGATAAAACAGGAATAAAAATTAACGGGCTATAATACTTAACCGGTTGTTATTCTTAACGTTAAAAATATGAAAAAGAGTGAGCCAGGCATGTTTGAACAAAAAACGCACGAAGTTACAGTCGACACAGTCATTTTTACAATTCGAAAAAACACGCTCAAAGTCCTGCTAATCCAGAGAGGCCATGAGCCTTTTAAGGACAGATGGGCGATACCCGGAGGATTTGTGGGATTGTCGGAAAACCTTGATGAAGCGGCAAAGCGTGTTTTGTTTGAAAAAACCCACGTAAAGGACGTTTACCTGGAACAGCTCTACACATTTGGTAACCCGGGACGATATCCAAGCGCAAGGGTTATTACAGTCAGCTATGTTGCGCTTATCAGGTCGGATGAACTTGAGCTCCATGCACAAGAAGGGCTAAATATTCAGCAAATTAACTGGCATCCTGTGTATAAACTCCCTGAACTGGCCTTTGACCATAAAGACATTCTTAATTATGCGATAAAAAGGCTCAGGGCAAGGCTGGAATATACTCCTATAGCCTTCCAGCTTTTGCCTAAAAAATTCACCCTGACAGAGCTGCAGCGTACTTATGAATCAATCCTGGATACGGAACTGGATAAAAGAAACTTCAGAAAAAAAATGATATCGCTTGGAATTCTCAAAGAATACGATGAGTTTACAAAAGAATCTTCAAAACGTCCTGCAAGGCTCTACGGCTTTAATGAAGAGTCTATTGAAGGAAGAAAAGGCTTAATGACAGCTATATAAAGGTTTTATGAAAAAACTGGCATTTATAATAAATGTTTTTAGAGAAAATGATTTTCACAGCGGCGGGGAAAAACTTTTCTACGAACTTGTCAGCAGGTCAACTCAGCAAGGGCATAAAGTTGACTTGTACTGCACAACTTATCTGGGAAATGAAGATATACTCAGAAAAAAATTGAATAAACTGATTTTTTTAGGCCACCCCAAAGATTTTAAGCATCCTGAAAAGATAGAAACTTTTTATAACAAGGTTAAAAGCTTAATTGAAAAAGAAAATTACGATTTTACAATTTCGGAAAACATAGCTCCTTTAATTGATATTGGCGTCCTTCAAGGTCATTCATTCCTTCATTGCAGGGATAAAGCCGGCAATTTTTTATCAAGGCTTATATATAACCTGACAAAAAATAAGCATATTAAAGCTCAAAAACGATGGTTAAAACCCTGTTACAGAAAAATCATCGTCCCTTCTGAGATTTTAAAAAATGAACTCGCTAAAAATTTTAAAATTCCCGAAGAAAAATTTCTTGTAATACATCCCGGAGTTGACCACCCACAAGTCGTTTCTACTGAAAAAAAACCGGCAGCCCCGTTTGTTTTTGGAATTTCAGCGCCAAGCTTCGGTAAAAAAGGGGGTTATTTATTTTTAAAAGCCCTTTCCCTTCTCAAGAATCGAGGCTATGACTTTCAGGCAAAGTTAATTCATCCTAAATTTCACAAAAGTCCGCTCTTAAAACTCCTTGTAAAATATTACAGACTGGAAAACAAAGTGGAATTTTTACCTTACCAGAAGGATATGCAGGAATTTTACAGCTCCATAGACTGTCTGGTGATGCCTTCTGTTATGGAAACATTCGGACTTGTGGCCCTGGAGGCGATGATCTGGAAAAAACCGGCAATTATAGGATCATTTTGCGGGGCATGCGAAATAATAAACGAAGGGGAAAACGGTTTTGTCTTTAATATGAGTGAAAAACCCCATAAAAACCTTGCTGAAAAAATGGAAATTTTCCTTAATAACAGCGCCGATTATAAAAGAATTTCCGAAAATGCCTACAAAACAGCGCTTACTTACAGCTGGGAAAATTTTTACAAAGTCTTTAAGGAAAATTTTTTGCTAAGAACCTATCCGGAAAATAATTTATAGACAGAACCGAGCAAACACTTGTCATTGCGAGGCGGCGCGAAGCGCCGCCGTGGCAATCTGTCCGGTTAACATTATTTCAACCCATTTAGATAGATTATCACCCCGTGTCAAGCACGGGGCAGGCTTCCTCGTAAATGACACTGTTCGTTTATTGTTTTAAGGAGTAAACAATAAAAACTTAAGTGTTTTTAAAATTTTCAAAAATTCATTCTCCCTCCACCCACCCAATTTTTTCTTTGGTCTCGCTTCC
>JANQIY010000262.1 GCA_028281965.1 Candidatus Gastranaerophilales bacterium | reverse complement strand
GGGAAGCGAGACCAAAGAAAAAATTGGGTGGGTGGAGGGAGAATGAATTTTTGAAAATTTTAAAAACACTTAAGTTTTTATTGTTTACTCCTTAATTTTAAAATTCAGGGATTTTATATAGAGTTGCAGCAGCAGCCGTACCCAGGGCAAATAAAACAGATGTGCGGAATTGCGACTAAAACCGCTCGGCAAGCAGTATGGTTTCCACGTGGTATGTATGGCAAAACATATCCACGGGCTGGACAAGTTTTATGCTGAATTTTTCGCTTAAAACCTTCATATCCCTTGCAAGCGTTGCCGGATTACAGCTTACATATACCACAAACTTCTCTGTAAGCTCCATAACTCCTCTTAAAACTTCTTCTGAGCACCCTTTTCTCGGCGGGTCAAGTATTACTACACCAAATTTTCTACCTTCAGAAGCCAACCTCGGGATTGCAGTATCCGCATTTTCTTTTAGATATTCAATATTTGATATATTATTCTGCCTAATATTTGCCAGGCCATCATTTACAGAGTTTTCTGAGGACTCAACAGCTGTTATATGGCTTGCAATGCCGCTTAAGAATAAAGAAAACCCTCCTGAACCGGCATAAATATCAAGGACTTCAGGAAATTCTGTATTTTCAGAGATAATTTCCCTCACTTTGCTGAACATCTGCCCTGCAGCTCCCGGGTTTACCTGGAAAAAAGCATCCTGTGAAATCCTGAATGTTTTACTGTCAATTTCTTCTGTAACATAGCTTTTCCCGGTAATAAGCCGGCTTTTTTCCCCAAGAATAACGTTTGTACAAGATGTATTGAAGTTAACTGCTACTCCTTCAGCTTCAGGGAATTTTTCTTTTACCTTATTACAGAATTTAAAGAGGTTTTCAGGAATTTTATCCGAATTAATAACTATGGTTAGAATAAAATTCCGGTTTGTAAAGCTATATCTGTATACAAAATGCCTGATTAATCCCTTTTTAGTCTTTTCATTATAAGCAGTAAGTGTAAACTCCTTTGCCTGTTCCCTCAAAAACGCCGTTACCCGGTCAATTATAACCGGCTGAACCGGGCAATGTTTTATATTTACAATCTCATGAGTTCCTTTTTTATAGTAGCCAATGAGAAACCGCTTTGAAACCTTTGTCTGGGCAACCGGAAACTGGATTTTGCACCTGTACTCCCTTGTTTCCGGACCGGCTAAAGTGTCTTTTACTTCTGTTTTTATTCCTGCCACCTTCTCCAGGGTTTCTTTAACTATATTTTGCTTTATCCTAAGCTGCTCCTCGTAGTCTATAAACTGCCATTGACAACCTCCGCAAGCATTTGCAAGCGCACAAAACGGCTTTACCCTGTGACTTGAAGGTTCAATAACCTCCTGAAGCTCTGCTTTAGCATAGTTTTTCTTAACTGAAATGATTTTTGCCTTAATTTTATCACCCGGAGCTACATTGGAAATAAAAACAGTCACATTAGCGCATCTGCCGATCCCTTCCCCTCCATAAACCAGCTTTTCAACTTCCAGATCTATTATTTCGCCTTTTTGTACCATAAACCTAACGGATTTAATACTTACTATGTAAAATTATAAGTCATAAAAAACAAAATGGGCGGCGTTTAGCCGCCCACTGTTTATATATTTACGATTAGCTCCTAGTAATTTTCGCAGTGAACTTCAAAAAATGCCTGAGGATGTAAACATGCCGGACAGGCCTGCGGAGAAGAGCTTCCCTCATGAACATATCCGCAATTCCTGCATTTCCACTCTATAGAAATGTCTTTACTAAATACTTGCTTATTTTCTATATTGGAAAGGAGTTTTAAGTATCTTGCCTCATGCTTTTTTTCAACTCTGGCAATCATTTTGAAAGCCGCAGCTGCTTCCTTAAAACCTTCCTCCTCGGCAACCCGGGCAAAATGGGGATATAAGTCGGACCATTCTTCATTTTCACCCATTGCTGCCGCTTTCAGGTTTTCAATTGTGTTTCCAAGTGCGGTTGGGTAAGAAGCGTTAATTTCCACCATGTTTCCTTCCAGAAACTTGAAAAACCTTTTAGCATGCTCTTTTTCATTGTCCGCTGTTTCGGTAAAAATCGCCGCAATTTGCTCGTAACCTTCTTTTTTAGCTATGCTTGCATAATATGTGTACCTGTTTCTGGCCTGGGATTCCCCGGCAAACGCCGCCATCAGGTTATGCTCTGTTTTTGTCCCTTTTAATTCTTTTTTTTGTGTTTCCTGAGTCATTTTTTTTCCTTTCCAGCTTTTATTTTAAACTTAATGAACTCGTCTCTAAAATTATATATAATAAAGGTAAGTATCACCATATTTTTTATTTTTATAGTTATTATTTTAAAACAAACTTAAAAAACATGATTTTACGAGCATTTTCCGAACATATTAAAAAAATTAACGCGGATATTCCTGCTGTGATTGTACTTTCAGACTGGCTCAGGGAAAAAATCCTGAAAGAGCCTGAAGACAATATAGACAGGGTTATTCAAAAAGAAATAGCCCTTATGAAAAACAAAAGAGGACTGTTTTTAATGACGGCAAAATCCGATTCCGGGCGAATTCTGCTGGAATCTTTACATGAATTTGCTCTTAGCTATGACAATCACAAGTTCAGCCGCTGGCTGCATAAAGTTAAAGCAAGTGATTTTAGATAGATTTCATCAAAAACATGCGGGCTTTGTTAAACAAAGCCCGCATGCTGTATCTTTTTTAAGCTCTTTATTCAGCCTGTTCTGTTTCCTGAGGCTTTTTTTGAGATTTTCCATTATACGCATCCGAAGCTGATAGAATTCCAAGACCTATTCCTAATAAAATTAATCCGCGTGCAGCCCATATTCTATTCTTGTAAGCATTTTGACGAATTTTTTCTTTAATTCCTTCTTTGATTTTTTCTTTAATTGTTTTTTCAGTTTCTTTTGCTAAATTATTTTCTTTTAATTTATTAAATAATTTTTTTCCTTCATCTGTTTTTGAAAAATCATTAGCTATTGAAGCAAAGGATGCAAAAGTTGCAGCAACTAAACCTGTCCATAACGCTGAATGGATAAGTCCTTTTCTGGTTTCTCCGTTTAGCATTTGCCCTGAACCGGGGACAAAAAACGAAGCGGCTGCCGCTCCCGGATGTTTTTTCTCTTTAAGCTGCTCTGACTGCTCAGCTTTAAAAGCTATATTTTGCCTTGAAATTGTTGAAACCTGATTAATGCCTGTCATTACTCTATTTCTCCTGTTCCGTTTCCTGAGGCTTTTTTTGAGATTTTCCTTTATACGCGTCCGAAGCTGATAGAATTCCAAGACCTATTCCTAATAAAATTAATCCGCGTGTAGCCCATACTTTAGTTTTGGAAACTCCCTGATAAGCTTTTTCTTTAATTTTTTTCTTAATTTCTTTTCTAGCTTCTTTTGTTAAATTATTTTCTTTTAATTTATTAATTAATTTCTTAGCTTCAGTTGTTTCTAAATTTTCAAATAGTTTCTGCCCCTCTGAATGTGAGGTAGCAATGCTCGCAGCAACTAAACCTGCCCATAACCCTGAATGGATAAGTCCTTTTTTTGTTTCCCCGTTTAGCATTTGTCCTGAACCGGGGACAAAAAACGAAGCGGCTGCCGCTCCCGGATGTTTTTTCTCTTCAGGCTGCTCTGACTGCTCAGCTTTAAAAGCTATATTTTGTCTTGAAATTGTTGAAACCTGATTAATGCCTGTCATTTATATTTTCCTTTTATATTTTCTTAAAATCCTTGCTTTACTTTACCTTACTGATTATTTAATGCCGCTGAAAATTTTAAATACCCCTTTTTAAATAAAAATTTTACAAAATTTAATATGTCTTATAGATGATATTTTCATAAACTTATAATTTCCATAGTGGATTGATTTAGTACTAATTTATAAATTTCTCATTAAATCAAAGTAAAAAACACCGGCAGGCTTACTCTGTTTGCAGGATGGTCTAAACCTCCCCGCATAGGTTAGATTCACCTCATGAATGATGTTTATATACGCAATAAATGACAAACTAATAATTATAAAAGAATTATTGCGTGTTCGGGGAAATGATTTTTTATGAACAAAAACGAGGAATGCCTGCTTAAATTTCTGGAACAGCCGGGAAGACTTGATAAGACCATCGATGAATTAAGACGGTTTATTTTTTCTTCAGGAAACGAAAGTTCAAAAGTTAATTTTGCGGACTTTCGCCACTCATTCATGGATGATAATATTATTACCGACAAAAAGTTTTTATTTGAAAAAATAAACCTGCTTAATGAAAAAAGTTATAAAAAAAGTAGTCTATAACAAAGAATCTTCGCATGGTACAGGTCCTATCCCTTTAGGAACAGAAGGGAAAGTCCTGTTATTTGTTAATCATCCCGTCACAAAGAAGCTGCTGGTGGATTTTTCACCCTATGGCAAGGCGATAGTCCCATTTAGCAGCATAAAAGTTATAGAGGAAGAAAATGCTTAAGACTATCTGGGATAAAAAGACAACCCGGCAAATTGCTTATTTTTTGCTTACAGCCCTGGCGATTATCTTTTTATGGTTTACAGCCCAAAAAATATTTAATTTCGGTCATCTTCTGGAAGCCTACGAGCTTAAAACATTTGATTTAAGAGCAACTATGGCGGCAAAAAACAGGCAGCATAACCCGGATATTGTTATCGTAAGTATAGATGATAACAGCCTGGAGGTTTTGCAGGATGAACTGGGAAGATGGCCCTGGTCAAGAGATGTTTACGCTAAAGCCATAGAGTATCTTGAAACCCAAAATGTGGACTCCGTAGCTTTTGACCTTATGTTTATCGGCAACCAGAAGGGTTTTGAGCATAAGGATATGGAATTGGCTGCAACTATAGGCAAATATGATAATGTCTACACCTCCATGAACTTTGATTACCGGGATAATGCCGAATTAGCTCCTGATTTACCTTATAAACTAAAAGTAAACGTGGAAAATAATAGTGAAAAAGTTGATTTTACAGGTTTTACATATACTTATGCCCGTTTAATCCTTGATGAAATTATACAGGCAACAGATAAAATCGGGATAATAAACTTCAGGCGGGACCCTATAGATAAAATTTCCAGAAGAGCCCCAACATTCTTTAAATATAAAGATGACTACTACCCTTATCTTGCGTTCAAAGTGGGTGCCGATTATATAAAACGTCATGAAAAAATTAATTTCGACAAATTTTTAATCAGCGAAAACGAAGAACTGGTTATATCAGACCGAAAACTTCCACTGGATAGTACCGGCTCAATGATAATTAACTGGTATGGAGGCGATAGAACATACGATTATATCCCTTTCTGGAAGGTTTACAAATCAGCCCAAAATCTTAAAAAAGGCGAACTTTCCTTAATCCCGGAAGATTATTTTAAGGATAAAATCGTATGGGTTGGCGTAACAGCTGTTTCTTTATATGACATAAAAAGTACGCCTTTAAGCAGTGTGTACCCGGGAGTTGAGGTTCAGGCGACCGTATTAAACAACATACTTGACGGTAAGGCAATAAAGAGGGTCAGTAAGTCCACTGACCTTATAATTTCCGTGCTGCTCGGGTTTATAATCGCGCTTGCCGTTATAAAAATAAGGGAACCGGTAATTTCTTCGCTTATATGTATTGCTATTGCGCTTTCTTATATTTTCCTTGCATCATACTTGCTTGAGCATTATTTAACCTGGATTGGAATAATAGGCCAGGTTGCCTTTATGTTGATAACGTTTACAGCAATGTATATTATAAAATATGTCCTTAAATCCAAGGATTTTGAATATACCTATAAACTCGCTACTACTGACGGCTTGACCGACCTTTACAACCACAGGTATTTTCAGGAAAAATTAAAAGAGCATATGAAAAAAGCTGATAAAAACGGGACCCGGTTTTCGCTGGTGCTTATAGATATTGATTTTTTTAAGAAATTTAATGATACTTACGGGCATCAGGCGGGGGATGAGGTACTCAGGCAGGTGGGGCAAAGGTTGAAAAGGTCTATAAAGCCAGCTGACCTGGTAGCGAGGTATGGAGGCGAGGAAATGGTGCTTATTTTAGCTGATGCGGATACCGAAAACGCTTCTATAATCGCAAACAGAATATGTAAGATTATGTCCGATAACAGGTTTAAGCTTGCCGAAGGGCTGGAAGTGGATGTTACTATCAGCCTTGGCGTTGCAACCTATCCGATTCACGGCAAAACCTCTACTGAGCTTATTGAATTTGCGGATAAAGGGCTTTATAACGCGAAGGAAAACGGCAGAAACCAGCTTGGGCCCTTGCCGGATATTTCAGAAATAACAAAGACCGGGCAAAAATAAGCAGGTGACAAAAAAGTTTGTCATTACGAATTTGTTTATGCAAAGCCAAAAGACCGGTTTTGTTTAAAAGATCCCTCACAATGTTTTAATTCCAGGATTATAAGGAATAAAGAAAAAATTCTTACACATTGTGTCATGCCGCACTTGATGCGGCATCTATCCGATAAACATAATAGACAATAGCCCTGACTAAATAGACCCTCCCGTGTCAAGCACGGGACAGGCTTCTCAAGTGCGGGGCGGCACTTACGTAAAAACTTTTTCAACCTTCCTTA
>JANQIY010000261.1 GCA_028281965.1 Candidatus Gastranaerophilales bacterium | reverse complement strand
GGGAAGCGAGACCAAAGAAAAAATTGGGTGGGTGGAGGGAGAATGAATTTTTGAAAATTTTAAAAACACTTAAGTTTTTATTGTTTACTCCTTAATTTTGCTATAAAAAAACCGTCAATATTGTGTTCTGATTGTAAAATTTGCAGAAAACCCGGAAATTTTTCGCTTCCAAAAGCTGCTTCAATGCGAAAATTTTCCGGCGTAAAATTTTTGTTCTCTTTTATAAACCGCTTAATTAAAAGTTCATTCTCCTCAGGTTCAATACTACAGGTGCTATAGACAAGGATTCCTCCGGGCTTAAGCTGGATTGCGGCGTTTTTTAATATTTTCATCTGGAGCTGCGATAAATCCTCGATGGACTCAGGCGTTTTTTTCCACCGGGCATCGGGTCTTCCGGCAAAAACCCCTGTATTTGAGCAGGGAACGTCAATAAGTACCCTGTCGAACTTTTCCGCAAAGTCAAGTTTGACAGCATCTCCTGCCAGGGTTTTTATTGATTTCACGCCAAGCCTTTTGCAATTTTCTTCTATTTTTTTAAGTCTTTCAGCGCTGATATCCACCGCGGTAATTTTGCCTTTATCCTGCATAAGCATAGCTATATGCGTGGTTTTAGTACCGGGCGCCGCACAAAAATCCAGCACCAGCTCACCGGGCTCAGGCGCAAGAACCTCTGAAACCAACGATGAAGATTCCCCCTGGACAGCCCAGAACCCTTCCCTGAAGCCGGGAATATTTTTTATGTTCCCCGAACCGGTTACTATAATACAATCTTTGCTAATTTCACTTTCTGTAAAGTTTATATTTTTTTCCGTGAAAACGTCTAAAAGGTCGTTTTTAGATATTTTTAGGGTGTTTACCCTTAAAGTTACCTTTGCCGGTGAGTTGTTATATTCGCAGATTTTTTCGGCTCTTTCCCTGCCATATGTCTTTATCCACTTCTTAACCAGCCATTCAGGATGAGAATAAAGGATGCTTAAGTATTTAGTTTCCCCTAACCGGCTTTGCTGAGGGATAATATCGTCTTTTTTCCTTATAAAATTTCTGAGAACCGCATTAACAAACTTAACAGCTTTTTTGTCAACTTCCCTGCAAAGCTCAACATAGGAATTTACAACCGCATAGTCAGGCCTTTTAAGAAATTCCAGCTCAAAAATCCCTAATCTTAAAATATTTCTGACTTCCGGAGAAAGCTGACTTATTTTTTTAGATGAAATCTTATCAATAAAATAGTCCAGTGTAAGCTTATATTTCACCGCTCCTGAAAAAATATTCTTAAGCTCAAAAGGATTATTAACCTTTTCTGCGTAAAAATTATAGGTTTCATCATAAATTTTATCGTGCTCAAGCGTTTTTATAAGGCATTTTAAGGCCGCCTGCCTTATATCCATAGCTATTTTTATCCTTTGTTGCTTCCGGCAAAAACAGAAGCAATTTTTTGCCGGAAACTTTTCTTAGGCTCAATTGTTTCCTTATCTTTTTGTTGTGCGTTAAAAATTGCATCAGCCACGTCTCCCGGGACTGCCACAAAATGCTTGGGGGGTTCAAGTCCTTTTGTTTCCCTGGTATAGACAAATCCCGGATGGGCTATCAAAACCTGGACACCGGATTTTCTCAACCTGGACTGTAGCCCTTCAAGATGAGCGGTAAATCCCTGTTTTGCCCCAAAGTAGGTATACAGGTCATGATTGTAAATGTTGCCTACAATTGAGCCTACTGCGGTTATGAAACCTGATTTTTTCTCCTCAAAATCTTTAGCTACAATATTTAATATAGAAATTGATCCGGTATAATTTGTGTCTATTATTTTTTTGGATTCTAAAAAGTCTTTTTGCGCCCTATGCTGGTCACCCAGATAGTTAATTGCTACAATAATCCCAACCGGTGCGGGATTTAAGCTTTTATAAAAGTTCCTGTGCGTATAAAATTCAAGTATATTGAATTTTTGAACGCTGATTTTCACCTCGCATAAATCGTTTAAATATTCCCTGGTTTCCTGCATTTCTTCAACATCGGTATCTGCAAGGTATAGGTTATAGCCTTCAAAGGCATACTTTTCCGCTAAAACTTTTCCTAAATCCGAGTTAGCGCCAAGGATAAGTACATATCCCATTTTTATTCCTCTTTTTCAACTCTTACATGATTTTTTCTTAACAATTTAAATTATATCAGAAGCATATAAAATAAAAATTTGTTAAATAACCTGAATGACGGGTTAGCTAAAAACCAGTTATAGGTTGGTATAATTTTCTGGATTTTTCAAAAATCTATATGGAATTGTTAAATTGCGGGAGTGAAGAACCGA
>JANQIY010000260.1 GCA_028281965.1 Candidatus Gastranaerophilales bacterium | reverse complement strand
GGGAAGCGAGACCAAAGAAAAAATTGGGTGGGTGGAGGGAGAATGAATTTTTGAAAATTTTAAAAACACTTAAGTTTTTATTGTTTACTCCTTACATTTATTGATTTTTGCATTTTTAACGGCAGGCTCTTAAGTATCAAATGCCTAATAAACGTTAAAAAAATTGCCAGGTATACCCTTTTAAAGTATAAATAAATGTATTATTACAAATAATAAAAACTTCGGGCAGCTGCTAATGAATACACGATTAAAAACCCAAAAGCTGGAAAATTACCCGCTAAAAGAGCATACCACTCTTAAAATCGGCGGCAGCGCATCGGAAGCTTATATTCCGGAAACCGTCGAGGATTTATATGAACTAAAAAGCGCGCTTTCCTGCGAAAACTTGACAATTATCGGACAGGGGTCAAATATTCTTGTTTCCTCACAGGGAGTTAATGAAAGCGTAATTTTTACCCAAAAGCTAAAAAACTATGAACTTTTAGATGAAACAACAATAAAAGCCGAATGTGGGCTAAAATCCTCAATGCTTGCCAAAATTCTCCTGGAGAAAAACCTTTCCGGACTTGAATTTCTTATCGGAATTCCCGGCTCGCTTGGAGGAGCGGTTACCATGAACTCATCCGCCCATGGTCAGGCTATTGAGGATACAATTGAATCTGTGAAAGTCTTTGACTTATGCAGTAATGAGGTTTTTACACTTGATAAGTCACAATTGAAACTCGGTTACAGGGATTCATTTGTAAAAAAAGACAAACACCTGGTATTAAGCGCAACTTTTAAGCTAAAAAACGATTCCCAGGCTAAAATTGCTGAAAGAATGGATTTTCACGTTAATTACAGAAAAGAAAGACATCCTTCGCTTTCAGCCTATCCTAATGCGGGAAGCACGTTCAGGAACCCATGCCCCGGTGTTTACGCGGGCAAACTGCTTGAAGAGCTAGGGGCAAAAAATTGGGAGGCCGGGGGAGCTGCCGTTTCGGACAAGCACTGCAATTTTATTGTAAATACAGGTAATGCGACTTCTCTTGATGCATCAAGGCTAATGTATAAAATGCACAGCAGGATAAAAGAAACCTACGGGTATGATTTAATAGCGGAAATCAGGTATTTAGGCGAACCAACGCAGGAAGAGAAGGAGATATGGCAAAATTTTACAGTTCACTAAAAATCAGAAGAGATGCAGTAATTGCCGTTCTTTGCGGGGGAATGTCCAGTGAGCGCGAGGTTTCATTAAGGTCCGGCAAAAACTGTTATGAAGCCCTTCTCAGACTTGGATTTAAGAATACTTGCCTTATTGACGCAGATCGGAACATAGCCGCAAAACTTGCTGAAAAAGGGACTGAAATAGCATTCATTGCCCTTCACGGTAAATATGGAGAAGACGGCTGTATTCAGGGACTTCTGGATATTCTGGAGATTCCATATACAGGGTCCGGGGTCAAAGCAAGCGCTATTTGCATAGATAAGGATTTTACCAAAAGAATTATGCAAACTCAGGGAATACCGGTGATTTCTTCAATTATGATTAATACCCTCGCGGACTTAGAGGATAAAAAGTCCGATTTATCTTATCCGTTAATGGTAAAACCTGTTTCAGAAGGTTCAAGTATTGGAATGTCAAAGGTTGATACGCCAGAGGAGCTTGAAGAAGCAGTACAGTTATCCTTAAAGTATGATTCGCATATTATGCTGGAAAAATTCCTGAAAGGAAAATCAGTTACAATAGGGGTACTTGATATTGATGAAAAAACCATAGCAACCCCTATCCTGGAACTTCGCTCTAAAACAGGCTGGTATGATTACGAGGCAAAGTATAC
Source organism: Candidatus Gastranaerophilales bacterium (assembly GCA_028281965.1). Taxonomy (GTDB): domain Bacteria; phylum Cyanobacteriota; class Vampirovibrionia; order Gastranaerophilales; family UBA9971; genus JANQEB01. The sequence goes on along the minus strand of JANQIY010000260.1, from coordinate 2,393 downwards.
AGCAGGTCTGAGCGAGTTTATATTGCCGGCTGAAATAAATGATGATATGACAAAGTATACCCGGGAGCTTGCAATAAAAGCTCATAAAGCAGCTAAAGCCGGGGGAATGAGTAGGATAGATTTCATTGTAACTGAAGACGAGGCTTACCTGCTTGAAATTAACACTATTCCGGGAATGACAGACCTGAGTGATCTGCCTGCACAGGCTAAAACAATGGGAATAGAATATGATGAGCTGGTAGAAATCATTCTAAACAGTTCGGCTTACAGGCCGTTTTTTAATAAGAATCTCCTTCAAAATTAGTCCTGCCGCAATTTTTAGAAAAATCAGGCAAAAAAAATCCCCTTTTGGGGGATAAACTTATACGACTTACACACAACACATTAATTGAGAGAGAGGAAATTGCCAGATATTATTTTTTTTACAATATTTTTGCTAGATTTTTTAAGAAACTTTTCTTAGACTTCTCACCAAGTCAAGGTGTGATCGCTGGTTTATTGAAAAAAGATCTATTTTTTTCCACATTTCTTCAGGATCTACCTTTATGTCCGCATCGAAGTTTGATGTTTGCGTATTGGCATATTGCCTGACAAGCGCTTTATCTATTTTATCTTTAGCTCCAATGCAGCCCATCTTATCTTACCGTTTTCTCATCTACCTTACACTTATATAAAAACAATTTATTTTTTATATATTCAAGTATATACTACTTTTTAACAAAAGTTTACATTTTATTTATATGTAACAGGTCAGCCCCCCTATCTTGAATGTAAAGAAACTTTCTGCTTTATGTGCGAAAGTATATTATGTGCGATCGGGTTAATGAATGTGAATTTGTAAAAGAACTGAGAGAGCAGATAAAAGCTCTCAAGATAGAGCTTGAAAAATTAAAGAAACAAGTTAAAAATCCTTCAAATAGTTCATTACCTTCATCTTCTGACAGAAACAAGAAATACTACCCTCCTCGAGAAAAATCAGGCAAAAAACAAGGCGGACAAAAAGGACATAATGGTTCTGCTAAAACTCTTTATGATAACCCGGATGAAATTATAGAATTCTACCCGCAAAAATGTTCTCATTTTGATAATGATCAATTTATTGAAAAAGAAGCTGTTTTAGAACAAAGACAGGTTATTGATATTCCGCCAATTCAGCCATACATAACTGAATATCAGCAAAAAGCAAGAATATGCAATAAATGCGGAAAAAGAAATGTCGGAACTTTCCCTGAAAACATTGCTCCTAACGTTCAAATCGGTGGAAATTCAAAAGCAATCATTGGGTATTTGAACATTCAGCACCATATGGGATATGAAAGACTTTTACAGGTTTTTAATGATATTTTTAATTTTGATATATCAAAAGGTACAGTTGACAATAAAATTAAGGGATTAGCTAAAGAGTTAACACCTATTTATGACAATATTCTTGAAAGTCTTAAAAATTCTGATGTTATTGGTTCAGACAGGGATTAGGATAAACAAAGAAAATACAAATGTCTGGGTTTTTCAAAATGATCAAAACACCTATTTTAAGACCGCTTCAAGAAGTTTCCAGGCGATAGAAGATACCATCGGTAGAGAATTTAATGGGAGTTGGGTCAGTGATAGGCTTGGAGCACAACTTAAAATTAAGGCAGATCACCAGCTTTGTTTACCTCATTTGATCAGGGACTGCAAGTACATTATTGAAGTTGAAAAATCCAGATGGGCGAAGAAGTTAAAGAAGTTTTTTGAAAAGATCATGGAATTTAGAAAAAAATGTGGTGAATATTTTAACCCCTTGTCTAGCTGGTATTTTCGTAAAGTTCAACGATACAAAAGAGAACTTTTAGAAATCTTCTCAAAACCACCACCTGGCGAAGCTGCTAAAAAGCTTTACAATGGATTATTACCGAGATTGCAGCAACTTACACACTTTTTAGATAAAAAAGAAGTTCCATATGATAACAATGGTTCTGAAAGAGCCTTGAGAAATCGAGTGATTAACAGAAAAGTTGCCGGATGTTTTAGAAGTAAAATGGGCGCAGTTTGTCATGACAAAATTTCTTCTGTTATCGAAACTGCTAAAAAAAGAAAACAGAACATCCTTGATGTTCTTAACACTCCATCTTTGCTTAATCAACTTTTGTTACAAGCCTGACCAGTTACTTTGTGTATAAACTCTTAAAACTCTGAGGTTAAAGGTATTTCAGGCTGTTTTGTTAAATTTTGTATTTGAATAATTGATAAACTCGAGTTGCTAATTGCATAGTCATATCCTGGCTTTTGGCTAATTAACTCGAATCTCTAAATAATTTGTAAAAGCGAAAATTTTACAACCCACCCCCAACCCCCTTATTCCCCTACAAAATTAAATATGGTATAATTTAATTTTGAAATTAACAAAAGGG
>JANQIY010000258.1 GCA_028281965.1 Candidatus Gastranaerophilales bacterium | reverse complement strand
GGGAAGCGAGACCAAAGAAAAAATTGGGTGGGTGGAGGGAGAATGAATTTTTGAAAATTTTAAAAACACTTAAGTTTTTATTGTTTACTCCTTACATTTTGAAAAACCCTCATAAACAAAATTAGTCCTACAAAATTAACTTAACTGAGCACTAGTACACTGACACATTAGTTTTATTGAATTACCTGTAATTACAGATTTGTCACCCCTGCTTGACACGGGGTCTAAGTAACTTCGCTATAATACTGATATTACTTAGTGCTAACTGGATAGATCCCCCGTGTCAAGCACGGGGCAGGCTTCTCAAGTGCGGGATGAAATTACCATCTATGATTAATGTGTCAAAGCACTAGCATAACTCCTCCAGAATTTCGAGGATTTTATCTTTATCAAGTTTTCCATAAGCTTTTTCATTTATTTTTACGGTGGGGGCAAGTCCGCAGCAGCCCATACACCTTACCTGCTCCACAGTAAAATGAGGATTATTTAGAGCTTTAACCCCATCCAAAATTTCGCGTGCTCCCTTTAAATAACAGGCTGTGCCCATACAAACAGAAATTCTGTATTTTGCCGGTCGCTCTAATTTAAAATAGTTATAAAAGGTCAAAACTTCATAAATCCTGGCAAGCGGAATTTTAAGTTCCTTGGCGAGTATAAATGAAGTATTTTTTGGCACATAACCGTAATAGTCCTGGATATAGCGCAAAATCATTATCAGGCTGCCTTTCTTAGCCTTCCAGTCATTGACATAAGTCTTTATTTTATCCGGTAAACCGGCATAAGAATTCATTTAAAGGCTTTCCTCTCGAAATTTCCCTGAAAACCACCGGGGTTTTATCATTTTTATAAATTGCCTGCTGTTGCTCAAATGTAGGTTTTCCTTCCTGTATATAAAATATTCCAAGCGGCAGTTTTTCAGTTTCTAACGACCTTTTAAAACTCTCTATCCTGTCATGGGGCTTAAAATCGCTTTCCAGGTAATACGTATTTTCTTTTGTCCAGCTGAAAGTATGCATTTTTTCATATATCAGGCAGGGCATAATAATATCAATCAGCGCATAGCCCTTATGCAAGACTGCTTTTTTAATTATTTCCTTTGTCTGTTCCGTATCCAGGCAAAATGCGCGCGCAACAAAGGTTGCTCCAAGGGAGACAGCCATTGCAACAGGATTGAAAGGCTCTTCAGTAACTCCCAGGGGCTGGGTAGTAGTTACTGTGTCCTTAAATGATGTGGGAGAAGCCTGATTTTTGGTTAGCGCATACATCAGGTTATTATGAACTATACTTGTGATGTCTGAATTACGCCTTATAGCGTGTAATAGATGATTTCCGCCTTCTCCGTAAATATCACCATCGCCTCCGGCAGCTATTACAACGAGTTCGGGGTTTGCTGCCTTTATTCCACAGGCAGGCGGTAATATTCGGCCATGCAGACCGTTAAATACATTTGCCTTCATATAATGTGGAATTTTAGACGCTCCTCCAACTCCGGAAACCATTACCAGGTTTTCAGGTGTAATATCCAGCTCTATAAGCGCATCTTTAAGGGATTTAAGTATCATATAGTTACCGCAGCCGGGACACCAGGATATATCTGCACGTGGCATATTGTATACATTTTTTTCCATACTATAATTCCTCGATTTTCCGGGCTAATTTATCCGGAGAAAATGGCATTCCATCATATCTCAGGATTGTTTGCTTAATGTTTAAAAGCCGTGCCAGTTGTCCATCAGTGTTATTTTCAACCGCGACAATTTTTTCGGCTTTTTCAAAATAATCTTTTGATTGCGGTGGAACCGGATATACCTGTTTAAAATGCAGCAGCGCAGTATCAGTCCTGCCGCATAGGTTCACAGCCTCGATAATACTGTTTTTAGCAGACCCCCACCCTACCAGGAGGATTTCATAGTCAGGGTTTCCTATAAGCTCCGGGGCTATAGAGTTTTTCAGTACGGATTCTATCTTTTTCCGTCTTTTATTTATCATTTTAACTCTCAGGTCGAGGTCTTCTGTTAAATGCCCTTCTTCATCGTGTTCATCCCCGTCAACACAGACCAGTCCCTCTCCAAAGCCCGGGATTCCCCGCGGGGATATTCCGTTATCCGTGAATTTATATCGCTTATAATCCCGTTCTGTTTTAACTATATTTGACTTAATAACCTCATCGGAAACTTTGAACTCAGGCGTGTTATAGCTTCTGTCAAGCAAATACTGGTCCGTAAGGATAAAAACAGGCATCTGATATTTATCAGCGCTTATAAATGCCTGTTTGGACAATTCATAACATTCCTGCAAAGTACCCGGGGCATAAATTATCCTGGGGAACTCCCCGTGCCCTGCGTACAAAGCAAGTTCAAGATCTCCCTGCTCGGTATTCGTGGGCAATCCTGTTGCCGGGCCGGGTCTTTGACCGATATGAATTACCATTGGGGATTCAATCATTCCCGCCAGGCTCAACGCTTCTGTCATAAGGGCAAATCCCCCGCCTGAAGTCGATACAAATGCTCTTGCGCCTGCATACCAGGCTCCAAGGTTCATATTCATTGCGGATATCTCATCTTCAGCCTGCTCTGTTACTATGCCAAACTTTTCCGCAGCATCGCATAACTGAATAAATACGCCTGTTGAAGGCGACATTGGGTAAGAGGAAACAAAATTGCAGCCGCCTGCAAGACAACCAACCGCAACAGCTTCTGTTCCGCTCATAAATATTTCATCTTTTACCTCATCATCAGCAGTCATTTTAAACTGGAAATTATTTTCATCAGCAAGTCCCTGACCTGTTTCATAGCCTTTATTCAATGCCTGTAAGTTTTTATCTATTACTTCATCTTTTTTATCTTTGAGAAATTCTTTTAAAACCTGCTCACAGATATTTTTATCAACAGATGTCAGTCCAAAGAAAATACCTGCTGCAAATGTATTTTTGAAGGGTTTTGATTTTTCAACTTCATATACAAATGTGTCTTCTGTTATTCTTTTTTCCAGATGCTCCACCGTTCCCGGGCTAAGCGCAAAAAGCAGGTCAATTTTATCTGTATAGGCGTCAACTCTCTGCCGGGAAATCCTTATTTCGCTGGAGTTACTGCCTCCTCTGATGCGGGACATGTATTCCTTTGTAGCACATACATGAAATCCTGATTTTTTATATATTTGGGAAATTATAAAAGCAATGGTGTCTGTGCCCTGGCCAGCTTCTCCTCCAAAAACTACGGATAAATCTTTTTTTATTACACAATTTTTTATCATTATGTTAATTTACATTGCTTTTATAATTATAAAAACTGGCTAAATGGCTAATTATCCGAGTCCTGTTTAAAACTGGTATTTATCTTATTTTTCCCTGATAATGTATTAAATAACTCGAGTTGCTAATTGCATGTATACAACATTTGCCAAAACCCACCCATGAATGAGCTACTGCGTTAGCTCCCGCTGCCGCGCACAGCCACCCTA
>JANQIY010000140.1 GCA_028281965.1 Candidatus Gastranaerophilales bacterium | reverse complement strand
ATTAAATTTTTTCGGTCGAGCGACCGACCGAAGGGAGGGAAGCGAGACCAAAGAAAAAATTGGGTGGGTGGAGGGAGAATGAATTTTTGAAAATTTTACATAAGAATTTTTTGTTTCTTCCTTATTAAGATTGTCCTTATAAAATATTAAACTCATTCTGCCTCAAGGCTTCATAGAGTACAATTGAAACGGAATTGGACAAATTAAGGCTTCTTTTTCCCTGAATCATAGGGATGGTAAGGCTTTTTGCCGGTTCCGAAAAAATCAGTTCTTCGGGAAGACCTCTGGTTTCGCCGCCGAATACCAGAAAATCACCGGGCATAAACTTTACCTCGGAGTATTTTCTGGAAGCTTTTGTGCTCAGGTAATAAAAGTTACTGTCAGGGAAATTTTCTTCAACTTCCGCCAGGGAGTCTGCTTTTTCAATCCTTACGTCCCGGACGTAGTCCAGCCCGGCACGTTTCATATGCCTGTCGGTAAGATGAAACCCCAGTTTGCCGACCAGGTAAAGCGAACACCCTGTGCAGGCGCAAAGCCTGATTATATTACCCGTATTTTGAGGGATATCCGGTTCATACAGGACTATTCTGAAACCTTTTTTATCCATTTATCGCTTTCCGCAAAAAAACGCTTGCTTTCCAGAATTACGGGAATCCCCCTTATTACGCAGAAAAATACCGACGCATATGCACTTATATAAGCAATAAGAGATATTATTTGTTTGTATTCATACTCAGAAGGTATATGAGCAGCTATTAACAACGCAAACGCAACCGCTTTAAACACGGCATATGAAAACCTGCTGAAATTGGAAGCTACGATGAATTTCCCGACTTTACCCTCCATCATCGTGGTCTTGCCAAAAGCGGTATATCCCTGCTCAAGCGCCAGGCTTCTCAGCCCGTCGGTAATGATTCCCCTTGTAAGCACCACAATAGGAACCCACAACGGCAGCCAGCCTAAAACCGAAAAAGATACCCAGTAAACGTTTTCCACTATCCTGTCACATAGTATATCCAGTACCGCCCCTAATTTTGAGGTCTCATTGAATTTTCTCGCCACATAACCGTCCAGCCCGTCCATCCAGATTATAATTATAGTAAGGATAAATGCTGTTATATAAACGCTGTCGTTCTCTATAAAAAGGATTCCTACAACTATAAAGGAAAGGATAGTCCTAAAAATTGAAATGAAGTTGGCCATTTTTTTCCCCGGCTATTCAAAATGATAGATGTTTTCTTTTTGTTTACTGTTTTATAATCTTAATAATAATCATTTTACTAGAAAAACATACTTAAAAATGAAAATAAAAACTTTCTTAATACATATTCTAATTATATTTTTAGCGTTTGGTAATTCCTACGTACTTGCGGACTTAGACACAAATTACCGTAATGAAAAAAAAGATTTTATTCACTACCTGGATTTTGACGAGCTGGTTACTCTCTCTATGACAGAAGATATTGAAGCCCCGCTAAAGATCAAGTTAAGCAAGGTTTTGTATAATCCCGTCGTAGACAATACAATAGCAAAACCGGTTAACGGATTGAATAAAAGCCCTGTTTTAGGGGAATTTATCAGGGTAGGGAGCTGGAATATCTCAAGGGGACTAAATTTTGATACTATAAAGCTTATTTTTAAAGAACCTGAGCAGTTTCTTCTGAAAGCAAGAAAAAGGGAAAAAAAACTGGATAAGGATGAACTTAAAGAAATTCAGGAACAGCTCGAAATTATCAGCAATACGGATATTTTCCTGTTAAGCGAGGTCGATATAGGCATGCCAAGGACCGGGTATAAAAATGTAGCCGGGGAGTTTGCGCGGATGCTCGGTTTTAACTACGCTTTCGGGGTTGAATTTATTGAAGTTGACCCCACCCACCTTGGACTGGAAGATTACGAGTGGTCAGAGGAGAATATTTTATTCCCGGATAAAGACTATGTTGTTGATAAATCAAGGTATAAAGGTTTTCATGGAAACGCGATCCTGAGCAGGTATCCTCTTAAAAATGTAAGAATAATAAGACTCCCCGACTATTATGACTGGTTTAATACGGAAAAAGACAAGGTAGCAAAACTTGAAATTGCCAGAAGAAAGGCTGCTAACTTGATTTTCGATGAGAGCGTACTGCGGGAAATAAGAAAAGGCAGCAGGATTGCCTTGCTGGCCGATGTTGAAATCCCGGGGCTGGAGCAGCCTTTAACTGTTATATCCGTGCACCTGGAAAACAGGGTTGTCCCGAAATACAGGTATAACCAGGTAAACTATTTACTGGACAGGATAAAACATATTAAAAACCCGGTAGTAATGGCAGGGGATTTTAATACGACCACAAAAGACGGTAGGCCTACTACAATCGGCAGGGAAATCAGAAAAAGAATAACTGACATGGGCTATATGGCAAAACACCTTGTTTACCTTGCAATTCCATATACATACATTGTTAAGGCCGTTAACCTCTCAACGAATATTCTCAGGACGCATAACAACCCTACCGTGGTTAACGTGCCCGTTATTTCCCCAAATAAAGAGAGAAAATTGTTTAATACTATTGAAGATACGGAATTTGCGGACGGAGGCAGGTTTGACTTTAGAGGAGACAAGCACAGGTCAGTTAAGAAAAAATGGGGAATGCTTGCTAACTCCAACCAGAGAACCCTTAAGGGTTTTGTGCCGACTTTTATGTTCAGCAGGGACTGGATAATAGGTCAGTTCAAACTGGACTGGATATTTGTAAAACCCTGTGAAACGTGCAAAATAGACAAAGAAGACGCTGACGAGGGCTTAAAAAAACTCATGCCGTTTTTTGGAAGAACTCTTTTTGATTTAAATTACGCGCTGGATTCACCTGTTTCAGACCATGTCCCGATAACGGTGGATCTACCGCTCGATCCCCCTTCAGAAGATGAAGTAGAAGACGCGCAGGAAAAACTGGAAGAATTAAGGGAATAAATCCCCTTACCGAAGTGATTTAAGGAGGAAAAATGCTTGACATAATAACCATAGGCGGAGCAACCACAGACACTTTCGTGGAAACTGACAGGGCAAAGGTAATGCATATTGATACCCCGACAACAAAACACGGCTACCTTTGCTTTGATTACGGCGAAAAAATAGAAATGGACCAGCTGGCATACGACATAGGAGGAGGTGCGACTAATGCGGCCGTAAATTTCTCTAAACTCGGCTTTAACACCGGAATCATAGCTAAGATCGGAGGTGATCTTAATTCCTGTGCTGTTCTGGAACGTCTTAAAGAGAGAAACGTTGACCATTCCATGGTAATTAAAAGCGAGAGGGAAAAAACAGGCTTTTCAGTCATCCTGACAAGCTTTGAGGGCGACAGGACAGTCCTTATGCATAGAGGGGCCAACAGTAAAATAAAACTGAAAGATATTGATAAAGAAAAGATAAAAAATACAAAATGGATTTATTTTGCCTCATTAAGCGGTGATTCAAACGAAATCCTCGACGAAATAGCGGAATTCGCCGAAGAAAACGGGATTAACACGGCGTTTAACCCTGGCTCCGCACAAATTAAAAGAGGGTTGGCCGATCTTAAAAAAACTTTTTCAACAGCGGAAATTCTTATAATGAACCGCTCAGAAGCCTCGGCAGTTACCGGAATTCCCAATAAACCCGCGGAAAGGGACTATCTTAACGACCGTAACCTTAATGAAATGATTACAAAGCTAAAAAACCAGGGGCCCGGGATTGTTGTTATAACCGAAGGGAAAAAAGGAGTTTATGCGTTTGACGGAAAAACAAAATATTATGCCCCGCCGTTTCCCGCTAAAGTAATAAGCACGCTGGGCGCAGGAGATTCCTTTGCCAGCACGTTTGTAGCCAGCATGATTAAGTTTGACGGCGATATTGAAAAATCCCTTATGTTTGCCTCGGTTAATTCTTCCCAGGTTATACAGAGTTTTGGCGCCCAGCAGGGACTCAAAACTTTTCAGGAGATAGAGGCCCTTCTGGCAGCTAATCCGGACTTTCATGCCCGGATAAGGAAACGTTAAAAATTTATCGTTTAATTTTGCGCTTAATATAATTTAACATTTATAGCTATTAAAGAAATAATAATAGATAGAAGAATTGAAAAAATCCATTTTGGCCAAGTTGAGCTTGCAAAAAAACTTTAAACCTATAAACTATAGGAAACAGCCTAAAACAGGGGCTGTATAAAATTTCAAGAGATAAACCCCTAGAGAACAGGCAAAATATAGTTGATAGATGGGTCAACAAGGCCTGTAGAACCAGGTAAAAAAGGGGTTAATGTACTAAACTTAAGTGAGGACAATCAAATGCGTTAGCTAAGAAGTAAAGCCTGCCGTTTTCATCAGGAGATAAATAATTTCTCCGGAAAAGACAGGGTGCTAACAAAGATGATTAAAAGCGTATATTTTAATTTGTTGATATAAATCGAAAATTTGTAACAAGCATCCTACAGATACGTATAGCTGGGTAGATTAATATGGCAATTTATTGCCCATAGGCGCTTTTTTAGTGACATTTAAAGACTGAGTTCCTCCTACCATCAAGTATGACAGGATAAGAGAGATTTTGTGTTTTGATAAGTAAATTAACAAACAAAGTAGCAAGCTACGTAAACCCTAAAAATTTAAAAAACATTTCCGATCAGAGGATAGCGGAAGGATTTCTCTGGGGAGTGCCCGCGGTAGTAGTCCCTTTGAGGCAGTCCCTGGACAAGGACAGGCAGGGAGATGAACGTAAAGAACTTAGATACAGGGATATTATTACCTATACATTAGGGCCTTTATCATATTTTGCGGGAGAAGGGGCAGCCAAAAGTTTTTTGAACAATACCAGGGTTAAGGCTTTGAATTCACTCGGAAATAAATCTAAAATAGCGGCTTCTATGGGAATCGGGATGTTATGCTTTATGAGCTGGGCAACTTTTGGAGCTGTAAAACTTGCAAAATACCTTGTAAACCGGGATAAAGAGAAAACAGAAGCAAAAAATGACGAAAATCCCTTTGAAAAAGCAGCTTTAGACACTCAGGAAAACCCCGTAAAAAAGACAATGACCTCAATTGAGTTACACACTCCCGATAAAGAAAACCCTTATTATTTGTATAATTACTCACAATCACAAAGCTTTGGAAATAACGACCCGTTTGGCAGGTTCAGGCGCAAAACACGTCAGTACGGCTAAAATTAAGAGAAGGCAGGTTAAAAAATGCTTAAAATTAAGGAATTTTTAAATAAAATACCCGGCTCGTTTAAAATAACGTTTTTGATAGTAATGGCACTGCTGGTTTTTGGACTGAATTTCCCGCAAAAATTTGCCGAAGTCACAAAATTGGTCAATATTGAGCTGTTTAAGCATTTTGGAAGTTTTTACATGATTTTTGCGTTTTTAACGCTGATAGCACTTATTGTTATAGGGATTTCACCTTTAGGAAAGGTTAAAATCGGCGGAAAAGAGGCAAAACCGCGGTTTAAATATCATTCCTGGCTTTCAATGTTATTCTGTACCGGAATGGGGGTTGGAATTATGTTCTGGAGCGTGGCAGAACCGCTTTATCACTTTGCTAACCCGCCTGTTAACGGAATTACAGACACTTATGAACAGCAGATTACAGCTTTTAAAATGTCGTTTTTCCACTGGGGATTTACGCCCTGGGCAATATACGGCTTAACGGCAATGGCGGTAAGCTTTCTTGGGTTTAATTTAAAAAGAGGAATTCTTTTCAGTTCATTGATAGCAGGCAAAACCAGACCAGGTGAAAAGAAAAAGACCGGCAGCCGGATAATAGACCTGGTGACAATTATAGCTATATTCTTCGGTATAGTGACGTCATTTGGAATGGGCGTACTGCTTCTGGAAGGCGGACTTGACGCTGTTGCCGGCCTGAAGTCATCCTTTGGGCTTCAGCTTTTGATAATCATTTTTGCGACGGTATTTTATATGGCATCTACTCTCAGGGGCCTGGACAGGGGGATTAAAATCCTCAGCAACGCCAGCATGGCTTTAAGCTTTGTGTTGTTTGGGTTTATCCTCTGGAACGTGTCCAAAACCGGGCTGGGAAGCTATGCTATAGACACGGCGCAGTTTTATGTAAAAGACTTTATAAATATGAGCCTTGGCGCTTTAAGTTACAGCAGCCCTGATTTCCTCAGGGAATGGACGGTTAAATACTGGTCATGGTGGATAGCATGGGCTCCGTTTGTAGGGATTTTCATTGCGATAACGTCTTTTGGAAGGTCAATAAGGGAAATCGCATTTTCAATCCTTTTAATTCCAAGTATCTACAGTTTTATATGGTTCATTGTATTTGGCGCAGCTGCAATCCAGGCCCAGGAAGCCGTAGGATTCCCGGTTTCGCTTGATAATGCAAGCATGATGCTGTTTACGGTAGTGGGCTATATTACCAAAACTCCTTTGATATCCTGGTTAACCATACTCATTGCAGCTATATTCTTTATAAACTCGGCAGATTCAGCGACTTATACGCTTGCTTCGTTTACCAAGGAGAAAAATACCCTTAGCGAGAAACCCTCCAGGTTCCTCCAGATTGGATGGGGAGTGTTATTTTCGGTAATGACAGCGCTGTTCCTGTTTATAGGCGGAATATACATCCTGCAGGAAATCACGCTGATATTCGCACTGCCGTTTACTCTCTTGTTGCTTGTAACTTTTGCAATTTTTATAATTTCGCTGGTAAAGTACTATAAGGAGAACTTTATAGCTAATTACCAGGCTGATGAAGCAAAAAGCTTTAATTTGCTTATGGAAAACAGTGAGAGCGTTGAAGGAGCTTAGTCTTTTTCATTTAAAGCTTTTTGCAGCGCTTCTATAGAGTATTTATCAACGGCTTTCCAGCTTAAAATTTCATTTTCGGAAACTTCAAAGAACATTGATAATTTTTTCAAAATGTTTTCAGAAAGAGGGGTTTTATTTATTATTACTCTGTTTAAGCCGCTCTGGCTGCAGCCGATTTTCCCGGAAAGACCTGTTCTGGACATATTCTTTTCTTTTAATAATTCATCTATTTTCGTTGTAAACAGGGACTTTCTTTTGTAGGGAAATCCCCGTTTATTTACGATTGCCAGCTCTATTGTTTCTTTTGAATACTTATCAGCTATTATCCAGCTTTCAAATTCTTCTTTCGAAACTTCTAAGACAGGTAAAAGTCTCTCTTTAACTGAATCTGAAAGCCCAATTTCTCCTTTAATAATTTTATATAAAGGACTATCAGGATATTTTATTAAATTACTTAGTCCATAAATTGATAAATTTTTCTTGCTTAATATTTCGTTTATTTTGGTCTCTAATACACTCATAATAAGGGGGTTGCTCTCGACAAAATTACTTCTTGGCAAATCAAAAAAATTCGATTATAGTGAAAATGTGAAAAATAAATAACGGCCGGGCTTTAATTGCTTAAAAACAGCCTGCTGTGTCATTTCGAGAAGCAAAAACATATTATTTTTGCGATGCGGTAATCTGTCCCTTTTGGCTAAAATGATACCGGTGATTGCCGGAACAGATTACCTACAGGCGAAAACGAGTTAAAACTCATGCTTCCGCAAGCTAAAACCCTCGTAATGACAGGTGTTTGCCTTTAGCATATTATTTTGTAACCTTACTGCTAGAGGATGTATATTTTACTCTTAAAATATTATAGAGGAATGATGATAAATGGACAAATATGAAAAAAATGAAATAAGAAAAAGATTGCTGCGTCTGAAATATAACCTGCATTCCTGCTACGAAACCTCACGGGAAGCTCTTAATATCTTTTATAGTCTTAGAAATATAGGCTTTATATTTAATAACTGGGAAAATTATAAAGATATTTTTGTCCCTGATAAATAAAAAAGTAAAAACTTTTTCAACCTTCCTTATTTGACAGGGCAATTCAGTTCTAAATTGGATAAATTAAACTTAAACTGTCACCCCGCACTTGATGCGGGGTCTAGCCAATTAATGCTGATACGCGATAAG